>JAIMBH010000021.1 GCA_023511485.1 Bacillota bacterium
AAGTGATACACTTGTCGACACACTTTTATAGCACGATGTATTTCATGTTGGCCCAAATTAATTATTTGAATTGAGCGGTAAGTCCGGCGTAGATTGTTCTAGATGTTCCCCTCCATCTGGTGGGCCATAGTCTAGGCGCAACAAATCTACGGGGCACGCTCTTTTTTAATGCCTGTATATGCTTAAAAAGCATTATCCTTTTTCTTCTTACAAATATTTGGTCTCAAATTTAATCTTGTCCTTAAACACATCGTACCAAGCGGTGTTTTGCCTTTCATATTTTTCAAAGATGCCCCAACAAAACATATCCACCGCCTGAAGGCCTTCCGATTCATGTGACGACCAATGATATATATCGAGTGGAACTTTTGGATCAAGACGGGCTTCAAGCTGCCGCCTAATATAATCATTAAATTCAACTATTTCTCGTTTTCCTTTTGACTTATCGATGACCAATTGAACTCTAGTACATGCATCTTCAAGCAGAATTTTATCAAGTATTAACCAAGCAATATAATTGTAAACCCTTGATTTATTTTGTGCTAGATAATCGTATTAAGCTCCTCAACCAGCCTTTTTCTTTTACCAGGCGGATTTAGCTTGCGCTTCAGTGTTGCTTTAACAGCTTTCTTAATAAACCTATTGTTTTTTATACCTTCCGTAGCTAATATCGTAACGGTGAAAAACCTGGACGGATTCTTGTTTATAAAATCAAATCCAAGATCACCGCTTTCATCTAAATACAAGTACCACATTTACTCTATCCTAAAGTATTTAAACTATCCTAAAGGCTGCTTTTAATATAAGCTCTTCTTCTAAGTTAAATTTTAGCTTATTTTCCAGTTCTTTTAATTTTTTGTCTTTTTCCTCAAAAGAGCGCAAGTTTTCCTGGTCGCGTTTGGACAAAAGTTTGCGGTATTCTTTTTCAAGTTTGTAAACCGTATCTCGTAACTGCATTCGCTCTTCATGCGTGTTTGCCCTTGATAATTTTCTTTTGGCTTCATTCCACTCGCGCTTTTTTCTGTCAACTTTATCCTCTAATTCCATCAGGCTCTCTTCAGTATATAAGTCTAAGCGCTCTCTTTCCTGGTCATAGTATTCTTCGTTTATGATTTTTAATTGATTAGAAAGCGTCTCTTTTTCTTGTCTATAGGTGTTTTGTAAAACTTCAAAAGCTTGCCTCTCAACTGTGCTAACAAAGCCGTTTTCTGTTAAAGTCACTGTTAAAAGTTTTTCAGTTTGCTCTGCTGTCAGCGGCAACCACTGGCTGCCAAAGCCTACAACAGCAACTGGAAGCAAATACTCAATAGTTTCAATGCCATTAAATGTAATCTTATAGACAAACAGATAACCGCTGCAGCCGCAGAAATCATTAAGCATACTAATGCGGTGTCCGCCAGATGTATATTCAAATGTTAAGGAATAGACTTGTGAAATTTTATCTTTTTTAATTGATTTGATTATATCTTCAACAAGCGGATGATATAGGTGTAGCCTTACGATGCCCTGATCGCGCTCACTTTGTTCAAGCGGCCGAAAACTAACTTTTCTGCCAATTATGGAATCACCAAAACGGATTTGCAGATCAAACGGCAAAGCTTTTACCAGATAAATGTTCTCATCATCGGTTTTTTCCAGGTAATCATCTAAAGTTTCTAGAACAATCGTTTTTAGAGCTTTATCAATTTCTGATAGCTCCACTCGTAGCTGTTCATCCCTTAGCTTTAATTTATTTCTTACCTCATCATCATAGTGTTCCATTACTAATTGGCGAGTTTGAAGTAAGCGATCATTTATTTGCACCTCAAGTTCTTTTTGCAGGTCATCAAAAGCTCTTTGGATATCCTCTGGCTCACGGCACGTTTGGTAAATTTCCAATATTCTTTTTTCAAAGTCAATGCCCGAGCCAAGCGCACCTAATATCTCATCTGATGAACCGAAAAGACCATCAAAAAGCTTTAGTTTTTTAGATAAAAGGTCGTAGAGGCGCTCATCGGCTGCGTTTTTACGGTTTACAAAATTAACTACTACAACATCGAATCTTTGGCCGTAGCGATGGCATCTTCCTATGCGCTGCTCAATCCTTTGCGGATTCCAGGGTAGGTCGTAGTTAACAACAATGTTGCAAAATTGCAAGTTAAGCCCCTCTGCACCAGCCTCAGTAGCAATAAAAATCTTTTTATTGGTTTGAAAGTCATATACCAGAGCTTGACGAATATTTGTTGAGCGGTTGCCACTTTTAGCAAGTTCAGGAAACTCTCTTGCCCACTCGCTATAGGCTCGGTTAGCTTCTTTATGGTCATTTGATCCATTAAATAATACAATCTGGCCTTCATATCCATTTGCAGAGAGAAGGTCGTATAAGTAATTTTGGGTGCGCCTTGATTCTGTAAAAATAACAACCTTTTGAGGCCAGTCTTTTTTCTCAGCCTCAGAAAATATATTATTTAGCGCTCTAACTAGAGCTTCACCTTTGGCATTTTTGGAAATTTTTATGGCTAGATTATAATATCTTTCAAGCTCTGCTATTTCAGCCATTAAAGCCTTTTCGGTAATCTCTTCTTGGATAGCTTTATTTTCTCCCAATCGGCTTGTTTCTTGTTGTTCTATATCTTGAGAATCTTCAATCTCTTCTGTATCCTCTACTTCTTCTATCTCTTCGATGTAAGCATCGTCTATATCTTGTTTTATGTCTTCGGGGATTGTTATTGTTTGTTTAAGCCTTTGGCCTTCTCTTATTAAGCTTAGCTTTCTCTCAAGCTGCGCAATGAGGCTTTTTAATGTTGCTGCAATTGCAAAAGATGAGCTTGCAAGTATTTTGCGGTATATCAATATCATTAAAGCTCTTTGCTTGGTTTCAACTGCTAAAATATCATCACGCGCTAAATAATCGGATACAAATTCATAGAGCTGCCACTCGTCATCGTTCGGCTCAAAATCAACCGTTATTCCTGCTCTTGCAGTGTATGGGACATATTCTCTTACTTGTCTTCTTAAACTTCGTGTAATAATTCCACCGGTTACATGGCCTGTCTTAGGATTTATTCTACCAATAAGCCTATCTCTGAGTTCTTCCAAGTTATAGACAAGCTCTTGTTCATCAGGCGATATAAATTTTCTTTTAAATGAGTAATTGGTTCCTAGCGCTTGTTCATCAATAAAACTTACTAGACCAAAGAGTTCCATTAAATTATTCTGAAGCGGTGTTGCGGTTAGCAATACTTTGCCTTTTATATTTGGGCCAGATATTGCTTCCCTTATACGCTTTGCTACTTTGTTATCCGCCTTCCATACATTTCGCAGTCGATGCGCTTCATCGATGATAACCAGGTCCCAATGTGTACTTTTTATTTCCACCGCTTTCCTATAGCCAAAATCAAGAGATGCAATAAATATACCTTCATCGGCTAATGGATTTTTTCTTCCGGCTGAGGCTAAAACATTAAAGGTTTGCCCATCTATTATGCGCGAAGGTAAATCAAAATGGTTTAATAATTCTGCTTCCCATTGTTTTCTAATCGATGCAGGACAGAGAATAAGAATTTTTCGTTTTCCCTCACACCAAAGCTGGTTGATTATAAGGCCAGCTTCGATGGTCTTGCCGAGCCCAACTTCATCGGCTAAAATAGCTCCTCTAGATAAAGGGCTTTTAAACGCAAAAATTGAAGCTTCTATCTGATGTGGATTTAAATCAACAGTAGCTCTACCCAAGCTTTGATTAAGTTTGGAAGAGTCACTGCTTGCCTTTCGTAAAGTAAGCTTTTCAGAAAGAAGGCGTGATTTAAAGCTCGCTGTACTTAATCTTTGTTCTTTTATTGCCATTTAACCTCTTAATTGGCTAGGTAGCTAGATTATTTTAAGCCTTCTGTTGTTTTACTACACTATTATATAATAAGCGATTATATATAATAATAGGCGATTATGGAAAGGTTGAGCGTTTCATGGCTGAGGACGCGCTTCTATATAGTCCATATAATCAGGATTTTTAAAATCTGTGGTATCAAGCACTATAACCTGCGAGGCCAAGCATTATAATCGCCAAACATAAAACATCAAACATTTTAACCGCCCGGCAGCTCAACAATTTGACAAGCGGGCATTTCTTCTAATCAAAAGAAAATTGAGAATATTAAGCAAAGTCTCGGCAGTTGGGGCGTTGACATTGCCATCAAAGCACCTCGAACCAGCTCTTGATCTTCTGAGCCATTAGCCTGCGGCGTTGCTCAAGGAAGTCATCGTAAGAAGAAATATTGCCATCCAGCATAGTCTCCGGCAGACAGTGCATACGCAGGTTTTCTCGCATCTGCTCTTCTTCTGTTATCCCGCCATATCGCTTCTTGCCGCCTCGGCTCTGCTCAGCAAGTTCGGCAAAATATTGCTCAGGTGCTTTATCACCGATGGCGATATTGATCTCGCTTTGTGCAAGCACAAAATTGGCAATCTGGTTGTAGCGGCCACGTGAAAGCCCTTGCTTTTTTAGATAGTTCCGCGGGTAGATGTGATGCACATCGCTATGGTTTAAGAGCAAATCCCGTACCGTGATATCCCGCGAGAGAAAGCCTTTGTCTCCAAGTTTAACCTGTGCTGCCTGATACGCAATAAAGTATGGGCTGATTGAGGAAGAGGTATCCATCTGCTGGGGCAGAAGCCCAGTCCAAAAACTCTCCGGCAGTTCGGACTCAATAACGGCATTTGAGTATGCTGCAAGCCCGTGGGCTTCAATCTGGCGGATATCAACATCAAAGACCGTCTCAGGATTTCCAGCATAGCGACCAGTTAGTATCGACATGGCATACCAGCGCCTTACCAGCCGTTCTATTTCATCTGCAGGCATACCTTCGGCACGACCACGCAGATATATGATATAGGCAAAATTAACTGCGTTCCTGCTCCCTATAAGATTGCTTGTAATAAAACCGGCTGAGCGCAATATCATGGTAAAGCGTTCAAAATGTGTCTGGTTTATAAAAGCAATGATCCCTTTTTTAAGACGCGAAAAAGACTCCTCGGCAATGGATTCCTCGTACTGCTTTGTCTCAAAATTGCGGCCTGAGAGCAGCGCAACGAGATCTTGGAGCTTGCCCCGCTTGAACTCCGGTGTGAAGGCTACGCGCAACATATCGGTGTATGTGGGATCGTAGATATCGTCGTTTACATCTTTTAGCCAGCGCATCATCGAGAAGAATTCTGAGGCCGCAAACCTCGTATCAATCTTCTCTATGCGCGCCAAGAATTCTGGTTCGACAGCACAGTGGCAGAAATAGTCAATGGCCTTGCGAAGTAAATTACCGCCATATTTTTCATTAACTGCAATCTTTGACATAGCAAAATCAGCTTGCGAAAGTTCAACACCAGCAGAATTAACGCGAATAAAGATCTCAGTAACCGTCTCGATGTCAAGATCGTCGTGAAGCTCGATTATCCCGACGTGGTTGTAGATGATTTTGCGCAGCCTTTCAAGCACACGGGAGATATATCTTCGATCGGTGCCTGGATTTCTCTCGGCATATAAGTCCGTTAACTCGCTAATGCTTGCATCCGGTGAGAATACGTCTGCAATGTCGTTTATCCAAGCTACGTCTTTTTGGATTGCCGGGTTTGAAACCTCAAACCTCTCTTCAATGGGATTGAACGCAATTTTTATGCGCACGGTGGAGTAATCTTTAGCAAGAACCTCTTTCCCAAGGAGCGCAGCCATAAGAGCTGTGACTCGTTGTTGGCCATCAATTAAGATGCGCTTTCCAGCTGATGTAGTGCCATCTTTAAGTTTTACTGTAGGATTTCGCCAAGCTATTAGATAACCTACCGGATAGCCCTGGTAAAGCGAATCAAGAAAATTCCTAATTTTGGTTGCGTTCCATACAAAGGGGCGTTGTATCTCTGGTATGGCAATCTCGCCTGATTTGACCCAGGTTAATATTGTTTCTATTGGATGAGGAGTTACGGAATAGCGCTGCGTAGACAATAGTTAAACCTCCATGTTTTTGAAGTTTTTGTATAGTTATTACCGCAATACTTTGATAATAGCGCTTAAGTTACTAAGTGGCGCTTAAGCCTATTTTTATTCCTAATTTTACGTAAGCAATAGACATTAAGTAAATAGTGATTAAACGCATGATTTTTTTAATTATTGTACATGAGAAGGGGAAGAGGGGTTAACCTGGTAGACGAGGAGACGTTTGTGATCTTCTGAGCCATTATTTTAGCACAAAGTCGGCAATCTAGTTGTAGCACTCAAGTGAGAGTCCTTGGCTTTTTAGGTAGTTACGCGAATAGGTATGATGGCGGACATCATATCGAAGGTTGTCTCGGGGCTTCCATCATAGAGCCCTGTTGGTATTAAAGCAAGGGTTGGTAAATTCACCGCTAAAGCAAGAGATGAACAAACCATGCTAATTCATCTTTAAATATCGCTTTATATCGATAATATCGATTGCATTTTTCTCAATGGCTACAGTATTTTCCCTGATTGCAATGGCATGTTTCTCTATATCAGCGGTGTTTTTATCACATTTATCTTCCACACGATCCATTCGACTAATAAAAGCAGCTCTTTCCACATCAAGTCGGCGTAAATAGACAAGTACTTCATCAAATCTAGTTATCATTTCATCACGTAAGGAGCCGATTTCTGCTTTAAACTCGTGCCTTATCTCGATAAACTGTTGATCGTGATCCAATAGCTTTCTAACAATTACATCAAACCGTTCATCATGTTCGTCTAATCTCTTATCGATTGAGTCAAATCGCCTGTCATGTGCATCAAGCTTCTTCTCAATTGAGTCGAGCCGTTTGTCATGTTCATCAAGCTTCTTCTCAATTGAGTCGAGCCGTTTGTCATGCCCGGCTAGCATCTTACTGTGCTCGGCCAACTGCTCACTCTGCTTGATCTGTTCTTCTCTAATCGACTTTAGCTGTGTGCTATGATCAGCCAGTATCTCTCCATGCTTGGCTAATATCTCGCTATGCTTGGCTAATGTCTCGCTATGTTCGGCTAATGTCTCGCTATGCTTGGCTAATGTCTCGCTATGCTTGGCTAACTGCCCTCTAATCGATTTTAGCTGCTCGCTGTGGTCAGCCAGTATCTCTCCATGTTCAGTTAATTTCTCAATGATTATATTCTCAGCCATAGTTTAATAATACCTTAGATGGTAAAGTTGTCAATTGATTTGTGCAAGTGCACAAACAGCTTATTTAATCTTTATGCTATCTTCTTACCCCTCTTCTTGCCCAAAAACTCATCTATATCTATATGGTGACAGGCACCGGGCAAGCTAGCTACCTGCTGTTTTAGAGTAGTGTTACCAAAAAAGTGTGCGATTGTGAACACTTTGTATATCCTAGCGGGCTATTCATATTTCACAATCGCACACTTTTTAAGCTAGGGCAAGCTATATTGCCTGGTAGATAAACTGCCCGGTGCCTGTCACCGGCTGAAGAAAGTTATGGAGCTTGCCATAGGTAAAAAGGTCTCCGACATTAACCCAATCGTCTATAAGAGTTGGGTAAAAAACGTTGCTCAGAAAAGAAACCGTATAGTCCATCATGGCGAATCGGCAACCAGACAAGAAGCCATAGAGGCTATTGGAACGGCATTTGATTTTGTATGGCTTCTGCTCGAGCTCGTTAATAAGATACCATTACATTATTAAAGAACGCGTTATTACTTATATTAACGTGCGTATTATATCCCTTCTTCGTCCCCTCCAATACGCCCTCCAATACTCCCCTCCAATATGCCATCCAGTACTAAATATTGTTTGCAGCAAAAGGGTAAATACACCTCAAGGAGAGGGAGGTTCTCTATATGCCGCCAGTTGATCAGTTAATGTCAGAGCACAGACTTATTGAACGAATGATAAGACAACTCAAGCGCGAGCTCTCAAGAATAGAAACAACTCGAAAGGTAGAGCAAAGTTTTATAGATATTACTATTGATTTTTTTAGGGTTTATACCGATTTTATGCACCATGGCAAAGAAGAGCACATTCTTTTTGGTGAGCTAGATGTAAAACCGCTCTTGCCTGAACACAGGATTATGATGGAGGAGCTGTTGCAGGAACATGTCTACGTCCGAAAAGTGGTTAAAGACCTCCTAGAGGCCAAGGAGCGATACGAGCAAAAAAACGATAGATCTTTAATAGATATTATTAGGACTATGCATATACTTAGCTCATTTTATCCTGCGCATATCGAGAAAGAAAATAGACACTTCTTTCCCCTGTCGATGGAATATTTCAGCCAAAATGAGCGCAATCAGATGCTAGAAGCCTTTTATAAATTCGACAGTCGCCTAATCCACGAACTTTACAATGAAAAGATTTCAAAGCTTGAGCGAAAATAGCATAATTTATACTTTATCCCTTTTGGAAGCAATGTGAATTATATAGTGCTATAGAGAACTGCAAAATGCGAGCATTTTGGGAATAATTAAGCAGTAAATACTTTGAAGGAGTCCATAAAGGTGAACATCTGGAAGGAAAGAGCGGAAGAAAGGCTAGAACATCTAGTTGAATCTATCCCTGATGGGATTATCTTCTTCAACAATAATGGTCGTATTGTGTTTATCAATTCAATAGTTGAGAATATATTTGGCTTAAAACAGAGCGACATTATAGGGCGTGCTTATAACGACCCAGCATGGAAAGTTACTACATTAGACGGAAAACCCCTTCCAGAGGAAGATCATCCCTTTGTGCGGATTATGCGCACAGGCAATCCGTTATATAACTTTGAGCATATCCACATACGCCCAGACGGCACCCAGGTAATCGTAAGCGCCAACGCCGCACCATTTCATGACGCGACGGGTGCTATTGCTGGCGTTATCCTATCGCTTACCGACATCACCAAGCATAAAACAACCGAGAAATTACTTAAAGAAAGCGAGGAGCGTTACCGTTATTTGGTGGAACTTTCACCTGATGGGATAGCAGTTCATAGTGAAGGAAAACTCGTCTACGTAAATAATGCTGCTTTAAAGATACTCGGCGCAGAAAAACCAGAAGACCTTATTGGCAAACCAGTGCTTGAGTTTGTCCATCCGGATTACATTGAAGCAGCAAAAGAGCGGCTTAAACTGATGCAGGAGGGCAAACCAGTAAGTCCGCTCGAAGAAAAGTTTATCCGGCTTGATGGAGAATCAGTAGATGTTGAAGTGGCAGCAGCACCCATTATCTATCAAGGCAAACCGTCAGTGCTGGTTGTTGCCCGCGATATCACAGAGCGCAAAAAAGCATCAGAAGAAATTCTGGAGTCACGGCGAGAGGTGTTGACAATACTTGAAAGTATAACAGATGGGCTTTTTGCAGTTGATGCCGATTGGCGCCTTACCTATGTAAATCAAAAAGCGGCAGAGCTTGTTGAAAGAAAAAAGAGCAGCTTTTATTTAGAAATCTCTGGGAGTTATTCCCAGAAGCAGTACCCCTTGCTTTTTATAAAGAACTTACCAGAGCAGTAAGAGAAAATGTGCCTGTTGCGCTTGAAGAGTTCTTTCCGCCGCTAAAAAATGGTTTAGGGTATACGGCTACCCTTACAAAAATGGCCTTTCGATTTATTTTCAGGATGTTACTGAGCGTAAAAAGTTAGAAGAGGAATACAGACAACTAACTAAGCAGCTCGAAAAAGAGCGGCAGCACACAGAGGAGTTAACAAGGATTATCAAGAAAGAGCAGGATATTTTACAGAAATCGCTTCTTATGATGCCAGAAAAGATATCGGGCATTGATTTTGGTTACCTTTATCGGCCTGCAACAGAAGCTGAAAAGGTTGGCGGAGATTTTTACAACATCTTTGAGTTGGGAGAGAACAAGATAGGAATCGTTATAGGAGATGTCTCAAGCAAGGGCTTAGAGGCAGCAACACTATCCTCGCTTGCTAAAAATACCATCAAGGCTTATGCTTGCGAGGAAACCTCAGCGGCCCTAACCATGGCAAAAACAGACGAAGTGGTCAGAAAGGTATCCGGCACTGAAATATTTGTTACCGTCTTCTTCGGCATTCTTGATAAAGAATCGGGCATTCTTACCTACTGCAGCGCCGGCCACCCCCCAGGTATACTTAAAAGAAAAACAGGAGAAACTTCGTTTCTTATTACAAGCTCCCCAGTTATTGGCGCCTTTGCCGGTTTAAACTATATAGATGATAAGGCAAAGCTTGAAAAAGGCGATGTTTTAATCCTTTACACAAATGGAGTAACCGAAGCAAGATGCAACAGAGAGTTTTTTGGTGAGCAAAGACTTGTAAGATTTATAAAGGATTTAAAGCCGCTAAAGGCAAGAAAAATACCCCAAGTAATCTTTGATGAGATTACAAAATGCGCCAGTGAAAAATTAGCAGACGACGTGGCTTTGCTTGCAGTCAGTCTTGAGGTTTAGCAATCCACCTTTAATAAAAGCCTACACTTCTTACATGACTGATCAAACGCCACCAGGCAGGATAAGAGAACCAGAGCCACTTAGGCAACTGCGGGGTAGATATAGGCCTTTGCTAAGATAAAAATTTTACAAGAAAAATCGAGGTGGTTAGCTGCAATAAATAAAATATTCGTTTCGCCTTTGGATTCTGCGGGAACAACAAAATCGAAAGTTATATTAGGGAGGCGAGCTTGTTGGAAAGAGAAAAAACATTAATTATCAATGCTCCAATCGATAGGGTGTATGATATGTGGATTCGCTCCTCGGACTATCCAAAACTGTTGTCCCACGTCAAGGAGGTAACGTTAACAGGCCCAACTACAGAGCATTGGAAGGTAGAACTAGCTGGGATGCCGCTTGAATTTGATATTGAACTCACCGATGTTCAGGAGAACCGACACCTAGCATGGAAATCGATATCCGGCATAGAAAATAGCGGGTTTGTTCACTTCGAGCCGGTTCCTGAGGGCACTAAAGTGACGGTTCACTTTAACTTTTTGCCCGAGCTATACCCGCCGGAGCTTGCCGAGAAAATGGGTGCAGGCGGGATCATTGAGAATCAGATTCAGGAGGATCTTGATAATCTAAAATCCCGTATCGAGAGTATGGCAAAGGCGGCTTAAGGGTGACAGGCACCGGGCAAGCTAGCTACCTGCTGTTTTAGAGTAGTGTTACCAAAAAAGTGTGCGATTGTGAATACTATTGTGAACTGCAAGCTATTTTAATTTTTCACAATCGCACACTTTTTAAGCTAGAGCAAGCTATATTGCCTGGTAGATAAACTGCCCGGTGCCTGTCACCGGCTGAAAGATATGGCTTTAGAAAGATCACCGGCGCAACAGAAGATAATCGTAACACCGGCAAAACCTGCCGATTCTCGGATAGCTGCAGGTCTGATACGCTTGGCTATGGGCAAAGTCGCGGATTTTATGTTTGGTTTTGGCAGCTCCACCAGGGCGACCAATATGATAGAAAATCTTTTCACTCAAAACGGAAGCAGGTTTAGCTATCAATTGGCACACACTGCCAGAACAGCTAACGGCGACATTGTCGGTATAGTTATCGCCTATCCCTGCAGCAAAACAGTCGGCCTGCATGTGGTTATGGCCAGGCAATTACTTCCCATATACGGTATGCTTAATTCACTTCTTTTTTTATGGAACGCCTTGGTTTTGTTAATGGGCGTGCTTTCCTTTGGACAGTCAAAGACGTGCTGGGGCGATGAATATTATATAAGCACGCTGGCAGTTCTACCTGAATTTCAGGGGATGGGTATCGGCACAATGCTTCTTGCCTATGTGGAAGATGAGGCTAAGAAGGCTGGCTTTAGAAAATGTTCATTAGGCGTTGATATTGAGAACGATCATGCAATTAGGCTTTATGAGCATCTTGGATATAAGATTGTTGAAACCGTTAAAGTCAAGCGCTTTAGTAAGCGAATTGGCTCTAGAGGTTTTTATCGGATGGTGAAACCGCTTGTTTGAAATGCATGCCTGTTTAGTCGTAAACTATAAGTATAAAGATATTGAGGTGTGCAAATGCTTAACCAGATTGAACAGCAGGCGGTTTCGACGGGAAAACAGGTTTATATGCTTTGCAAAAACTGCGGTTATAAGCAGAACCTAAAGCCATCAGACCTTGCCGACCCTACCAAAGTCATATGCCGCGGTCAGGACTGTGAAAATACCTTCTCTGTAAGAGAAGGTATTAAAAATGCCATTGTATCAGATAATGATTTTCTGTCGTGGTGTTTCATTAGCGACACGATGATCTCAGCCCATGACACAGTGACCATCGGAACGGCAAAAGAGATAAAGCTTGAAACACCAATTAAAGCCGCTAAAAAAGTATTTGTTATGCAGGCAACCCCATTAGATTCAGGCGGTATAGCATATTTTGAGCATAAAGTCATCCTGCCTGAAACCCTCATTATTATTAGCTCTGGCAACCCTGAATCCGTAGGCAGACCATGCGAAGTAAATTGGGTCGTTTATGCAGATGTCGAGAGCGTAGAGATAGAGACCTGGCGCGAGTATCTGCGGCGTGCTAAAGAAAGCCTGATTAATGAGGATTATCAGAGTGCCATTGTTGAGGCCGAGATTGCGGTTGAAGTAACTTTAGCAAACGTTCTTTGGGAGCTACTGACTAAGCGTAAAAAGTTAAGTGGTGATGTGGCTGAATGGATCCTGAGCAAGGTACAGGCAACTAGCGAACGTGCTAAGAAAGTTATGGAGCTTGCCATAGGTAAAAAGGTCTCCGACATTAACCCAATCATCTATAAGAGTTGGGTAAAAAACGTTGCTCAGAAAAGAAACCGTATAGTCCATCATGGCGAATCTGCAACCAGGGAAGAAGCTATCGAGGCTATCGGAACGGCATTTGATTTTGTATGGCTTCTGCTTGAGCTCGTTAACAAGTCTCCTATACGTTTATAAAGGAATGTTGCCCAATTACTCCACCTTCTTTCCCTTTTTCTAGGCAAGACCTCAAATTTGAGGTTTATACTAGCCAGCTAAGAGTAAAATAATAAACTATGAATAAAATATTTTACACAGCGATATTTATAGTGATAATTATTGCGTTATCGGCACTTTACCTCCTCAACCTTTTTGGCCTCGAGGCAGCTAAGAAGCCGAACAGCGTTAAAACCGCATTAAAGCTTCACTCTGAACAGAAACTCGGAGCCAGTCGATCAAAAGCAAAGAAGCGCCGGGTAGCAGTAACACGCCTTTCAAGCGAGCTTGATAACATTAACGGCAAAGAGTTATCTCGGATGGTTGCCTCAGGCGGACAAACAACCATTTCGCCTACCAATACAATAATCGATACGGTAACCGTCATAGATTTGGATCAACTCACCCCTGAATACAAAGCCCTCACAATCGACGGCCTCTCTGTCTGGGACGACACCGATTATCCACTGGTCGTTGAAGCAAACAACCCTAACGAGGAAGAGTTTGATAAGTCTAAGGTGATCAAGATGACTGCCGTAGGTGATGTCATCCTTGGCAGAACAGTTTACCGTAAAATGGCCGAGAAAGGTTTTACCAGCCCGTTTTCAAATGTTGCGGCAAGGCTGTCGCAGGCCGATATCACTATGGCCGACTTGGAGTGCCCTCTATCGGATAGCTTTACTCCGCCGATTCACGGCATGAACTTTCTGTCTCCACGCAAAGGCGTCGAGGGTCTGGTCGCATCCGGTATCGACATTGTTGGGCTTGCCAATAACCACAGCACCAATTTTGGCAGTAAAGCCTTCCTGGATACTCTGGATGTGCTTAATGAAAATAAGATAGCCTACGTCGGCGGAGGCGCAAACGAGACTGAGGCTAAGAGCTCTAAAGTTTTGACTGTTAAGGGTAAAAAATTTGCGTTTCTGAATTTTAACTCAATCGTTGGGGACATGGCGGCGAAAGGCAACTCTGCCGGTGACTGGCATGTAAATCTTCCGCCATGGAGCAAAACGGACCAGAAACAGATCGACGAGACACTAAATGCTATTAAAACAGCACGCACGAATAACGACTTCGTAATTGTTATGGTTCATTGGGGCCAGGAGTACACACGAGACCCGAGCCAGGAGATGAAGTCACTCGCCCATCAGCTTGTAGATGCGGGGGCTGATTTGGTAATTGGAACCCATCCGCACTGGATTCAAGGGGTTGAAATTTACAAAGATAAATTCATCGCCTATTCGCTCGGTAACTTTGTGTTCGACCAGGAATGGTCAATTGAGACTAAGCAAGGCATGATCCTTGATGCGGTGTTTTATGGCAACAGGCTGGTTAACGTGAGTCTGACGCCAGTTTTAATTGAGGATTTTCACAGGCCGCGAATCTTGGGCAAGGATGAGGCTAAACCTATTATGGATACGCTTTGGCAAAGCAGCAGGAGAATCAATGCACCCTGACCCTACTTCACTACTCTTAAATGCGGTCTCTTTGCATCACCAAGCGCATCGAGTTCTTTTCTTAAATCAATTATCTCATCGCGAAGTAGGGCAGCCTGCTCGAAATCCAATCGTTCCGCTGCCGATCTCATTTCTTCCTCGAGAGCCCTAATTAGGGCTTCGAGTTCTTTTTGCGGAATTCTCTGGACAATATCCCCGGCCTGCTTTGTTTTATACAGCTTGCCCGATTCGGCAACAGCCGTCTGAATGATATCTGTTACGGCCTTGCGGATTGTCTCTGGCTCAATACCATGCTTTCTGTTGTAAGCCATCTGGAGCTTGCGTCTTCTATTTGTCTCATTTATGGCGCGCCTCATGGAGTCGGTCACTGTATCGGCATACATGACAACCTGGCCGCTAACATTTCTGGCGGCGCGACCAATGGTCTGGATAAGAGAGCGCTCTGAGCGCAAGAACCCTTCCTTGTCGGCATCTAGAATGGCAACGAGTGACACCTCAGGCAGATCCAGGCCCTCGCGAAGTAGGTTGATGCCAACAAGAACGTCAAATTCACCAAGCCGTAAATCGGTTAAGATCTTTACCCGCTCGAGCGTATCGATATCTGAGTGCAGATAGCGTACCTTAACTCCCATCTCCTGCATATAATCGGTCAAATCCTCGGCCATCTTCTTGGTCAAGGTTGTAATCAAAACGCGCTCGTTTTTGTTGACACGGTCTCGCACCATGTCCAGCAAATCGTCTATCTGCCCCTTCGTTGGCTTGACGACGACCTCTGGATCGACTAGACCAGTTGGACGGACGATTTGTTCGGCAACCTGTTTTGAGACCTGCTCCTCATACGGACCGGGAGTTGCGCTAACAAATATTATCTGCGGCACTTTTTCAATAAATTCGTTAAACTTGAGCGGGCGGTTATCGACCGCCGAAGGCAGCCTGAACCCATAATCGACCAGTGTCTGCTTACGTGAGCGGTCACCGTTATACATCCCATTTAGTTGGGGGATGGTTATGTGAGACTCGTCAATAAGCACCAGGAAGTCATCCGGGAAGTAATCCAATAAGGTATCCGGCGGCTCGCCCGGGGCTTTACCTGAGAAATGCCTCGAGTAGTTCTCGATGCCGTTACAATAGCCGACTTCGCGGATCATCTCTATGTCGTATTTCGTGCGCTGCTCAAGCCGCTGCGCCTCCAGCAACTTACCCGCCTCACGTAACTCGAAAAGCCTCTCATCCAGCTCGTTTTGGATGGATAGAAGCGCGCGCTCGATTTTATCCTCAAGCGTGACGAAGTGTGTCGCCGGATATATGGACATTCGCTCATGGTTCTTAAGTATTTCGCCAGTCAGCGGGTCGATAGTTGCAATGCGCTCGACGGTATCGCCAAAGAATTCAATGCGCACTGCTACCTCATCATAAGCCGGAAATATCTCAAGAATGTCTCCCCTCACCCTGAATGTGCCCCTGGTGAAGCTAATATCGTTTCGCTGGTATTTGATTTTAACGAGTTTTTTTAGGATGTCGTCAATGTCATAGTCCTCACCTACGTTTAGAAAAACAACTGTTGCCGCGTAATCCTCGGGTGATCCCAAGCCGTAGATACACGAAACGGAAGCTACAATTATGACATCCTCGCGTGTAAAAAGCGCACTCGTCGCGGCGTGCCGGAGCTTGTCTATCTCATCATTAATTGACGAGTCTTTTTCGATATAGGTGTCGGTATGCGGGATATAGGCCTCGGGCTGGTAGTAATCGTAATAACTCACGAAATACTCTACCGCATTCTTTGGGAAGAAGTATTTGAACTCGTTGCAGAGCTGCGCCGCAAGAGTCTTATTCGGAGCGATAACAAGCGACGGTTTTCCAACACTTTCAATTACTTTGGCCATGGTGTAAGTCTTACCCGAGCCGGTAACGCCAAGCAGGGTTTGGTAATCAAGACCTGTGCGCACACCGTTGACCAATGTCTCTATCGCTTTCGGCTGGTCCCCTTTCGGTTCATAGGGAGCCTCGATTTTAAATTTATTCATGGTAGTTCTATTGTAAGGGATTTCGTGAGCGTTTGCATTTAGCAAACGCTAGGTCGCGATTTATGGTCCGCGGTCTATGGGGTTATAGTTAGGAAGCTATTTTATCTTTTGGATTTTCGCCGGTATCTTTATCGGGCTGTTTCTCGGGCTGTTTCTTTGTCTTTGGTTCACCTGTTTTGCTCTTCTTACCCTCTTTACTTTCAACGCTCTCAGTATGTTGCTCTTTCTTCTTGTATTCTTTTTCGCGCTTTTTTCTTTCCCTGTCTTTTTCTTTTTGTTTCTTGAGTCTTTGCTTTTCTCTCTCCTGCTCCTCTTTTTCTTTTTGGCGCTGATGCTCAGCCCTCTCGGCCTGAGTCCTTATCTCCCATGCTACAAACTCTTCCAACTTTTGCTGGTCGAGCTGTGCGATGTCAACAAACTCTATGTCGAGAATGTATTCGTTGGAGTTAGTGTCGGACATCACACTATTGCTGATAACGCCTCGCGCCACAATCCTGCTCTGCAGCGAATATAAATCTATCTCCACCCTCAACGGCTGCCCGGCCTCAATCGACGATCGGGAAAAGACCGATGCGCTGACACTATTCGCGCTTATACCATAAACCGAAATGCTGTTGTAGCGGCTTATGGAGCCTTCGAATTGAAGCTTCAGATGAACGCCCGATGCAGGCTTTACTCGCTTAAACTCATTGCGCTCGGCTTCCTGCGCGCCACCGATAGGCGTAAAAACGATAACATCTTCCCTGCCGCCTAGCCCGACAATCTTCACGGGAATCGTGCAGCTTCCATCTTCCGTTGCCCATGTTACGCGCATAAGTCCGCCAACATGGCAATTGCCGGGGTACGGTTTATCCAGCGATTTGCAAACGATGCTATTATCAGGCTTGACCATCATAAATTTATAAAGCGCATAGCCTGCTTCGCCTTCGATTTTAGCAATAGCCCCGGGCTTTATCAGATCCAATATTTCGGGATCCAAGTCATTTGTAAACACTCGAATATTGTTAGCCATGTAAAGATTATCGGTAACTTTTAGAAACCCTTTAATAGAACTAAGATGCAAATATGCGCCCTGTAGTGCTGTTTTGCCGTAATAAATTAATGGTTGCTGTGTAAATAAATAAGAGAGGAGACGAATGAAAAAGATTAACAACGTAGGGGAAAGTTAACAAAATTGGATAAAGGTTAAGATATGCGCTTGAGTACCGGCTTTTGCTCCTTCCGGCCTTTCTGGCTCTTTTGCAGACTTTTTGTCTTTTGAGGCGTCTTCTTTTTGGCGTCTTCTTTTCGCGTCTTCTTTTCTTTCAATTCTCGCTCGAGCGCTTCTTTTTCTGCCTCCTCATATTTTCTCTGCTCCTCTGTTACGTATTCTATAATCCTCTGCTGATCTAATTCGCTAATTTCAACGAACTTGAATCCAAGAAGGTACTCGCTAGTGCTTGAGCCGCGCATTGTACAGTGGACAACCTTACCTATTGCGTTTATCTTGTTCTGACGGTTACTAAGCTCCATCTCCAGCCTTGCCAGCTGCCCCACTTCAATAGGATTTTTCGAGTATATTGTTGCGCCTACACCACCGCCGCTTACATCGTAAACTTTGAGGCTTTTATACCGACTATTATACCGGTCGAACTGGATTTTCATCTGGATGTTGTTGTCTATCTTTATTCTTGGGAAAACGCGGCGCTGCACTCTCTGCGGCTTGCCGATCGGAGTCGTAGCTATTATCTCGCCCTTATCACTTATAGCTGTCACTTTCACCGGTATAACACAGCTTCCCTCATCAGTCGGGCGTATGATGGTCAACAGCCCTCCGATCTCGACACCATCTACAAGCGGACGGTCTACGGCTTTACAGATAATGGTTTTATCCGGCATAAACATTGAAAATTTATAGAGGGCAGACCCTCTCTTATTTTCAAGTTTTACTATGATACCGGGCTTTACAAGCTCGACAAACTCTGGTCAGCCACTGCCCTTATCAAATTTTTTGGCGGATAGACTATCATCCATACATATAATATCGGCAGGTTGCGCGCAATCTAAAGGATGATATGCCATAATATGGTAATTTCTGATTGCCTAGACAAGCTTTATTTGCGGACACTGCGGGCAGGCTTCCCGGTATTAATTGCAGTTTTTGGGGCCGCTTTTGAGGCGGTTTTTACAGTTTTCACCGTTTTTAGTTCGCTTTCCATCGCCTTTTTCTCTTTGGCCTCTTTTTCTCTTAACATTGTTTCACGAGCTTCCTGTTTTTTTAATTCCGCAGCCACAAATTCAATGATTTTTTGCTGGTCTGCCTGGCTTATCTCGATAAATTTTATGCCAAGCAGAAACTGGCGCGTGCTTGCGTTCAATAGCGTACAGTGCGTAACTTCGCCTTCTGCATGTATCCTGTTTTGGCGATTTAAAAAATCTATCTCCAGTTTTGCCCGCAAACCCCGTTGAACAGGATTTTTTGCATAGATATCCACCCCAACCCCGCCGCCACTCAGGTCATGAATCGCTATGCTTTTATAACGGCTGTTTGAGTTATCAAACTGTAGCCTCAACTGGACATTTGTCCCCGGTTTTATCCTTGGGAAAACACGGCGCTCTTCAATATGGGCCTTACCGATAGGCATTACGGCTATAATCTCAGCTCTGTCCGCTATAGAGATTATTTTCACTGGTATGACGCAGCTTCCCTCAGCCGCCGAGTGTACTATGGTCAAGGGGCGCCCAACATCGCAGCCATCAACAAGAGGACTTTCCACGCTTCTGCATACAATCGTCTTATCGGGCATCACCATTGATATCCTGTACAGAGCATAGCCGTAATCGTTTTCAAGCCTTACGACGGTTCCGGGTTCGGCAAAATCGATTGCTTGGGAGCAGTCGCTATCTATTGACGAATTTGCCTTTCGAAGCGCGGTGTTATCTGACATACAATTTGTATCGGCACTGCCGACTGCTAAGTTTAATATGATTTGGATTAGTACATTATACTACGCTAGCAATAGTATTCACCTATTGTTATTTTTCTCTGCTGTGATTCGGATCGGCTAGCTGACCTGAGTTTTGCTTGCGTTCAACTTCTTTGAACGCTCCCGGATAGAGCCGCTTATAAACTGTTTTTGTCCTTTGCACCCGCTGGACAAACTGCCTAGTCTCTTCATAAGGGATATTCTCAATAACAGCGTCAACCGATGCGTATCCTCTGTCTCTCAACCAGCGGTCTACATTTTTAAACCCGGAGTTATAGGCAGCAAGGGCAAGCCGTTCGTCCCCATATTTCGAGAGTAAGTAGTTATAGTAAAAACATCCCATATCAATATTTGTTTCTGGGGTATACAGATCGTCAACGGAAAACTGCCTTCCCTGCTTTGCCGCCACCCACTTTCCGGTTTTGGGCATGACTTGCATTAAACCGATAGCCCCATGCCTGGATTCAGATGAAGGGTTAAACTTGCTCTCCTCATAGATTATTGCGCTTATCACATATGGATCGAGGCCGTATCTTTTGCTGGCTTTTTTTATGGAATCTTTATATTCAAGCGGGAATAACAGGTGCTGCATTCTTCCAGGGTAAAACCATTCAAACCAGAGGAAGGCCAGAGCTAGTAGAATTATGATGACTGCCAGTGCCTTTAACTTTTTCATTGCTTCTTCCTGCTTTGCTTGCTATTGAGAATGCTTCGTGTGCAATAATATAATGGCTTGCCCACCCACGCTCAGGCCAGGCTCCTTTGCAGCCCCAAAAGGCTGCACAGCATTTCTTAGCTCTGAGGATTGGACCCTGAACCGCTGTCTGCGAACCCTTTAATTTGTTGCCAGAGTTCGTTTACCTTTGCCTTAAGTTCTTCAAGTGAGCCATTGTTTTGGATGACCACATCGGCTTCTTTTTCCAAAGCTTCTTTTCCTTTTTGGGAGTTTATCCTGCTCTCGGCTTCGTCCTTTGTTAGACCCTGTCTAATAAGCCTATCGATCCTTATTTGCCTGTCAGCTGTAACAACAACCGTAAGGTCGCATTTCTTATGCATTCCTACCTCTATTAAGAGAGGAACATCCGCTATGACTATCTTTCCATCCATATATTTTTTCTCGATTTCCTCAATCCTTCTATCTATTTCTGCTATTACAGGCGGATGGATGATCTTATTCAGGATCGCAAGTTTTTCGGGGTTATTAAATACTATATTCCCCAACTTGCGCCTGTTTATATTGTGATCTTCATTTAGAATGTCCTGGCCAAATTGGTCTACAACCTCATGCCAGGCTGGCTTCCCGGGCTCAACAACTTCTCGGGCTATTTGGTCGGCATTAATTACTACCGCTCCCTTTTCTTCAAGCAGAGAAGCAACCATCGTTTTGCCTGATGCAATTGGACCGGTAACGCCGATAAGCTTCATATTCACCCGGTTTTAAAAATTCGGCTTTTGGTCTTCCTTTAAGATCTAAGTTGCATATTTCTCACTAAGTATTTCTTGAGATAACATGCAAACCTAGCAATCGTAATGATAACACTGCGGCTGTCGCCCCTGCCAGGTTGACTGCTATATCCACAATACTGAAGCTTCTGTAGGGCAGAAACAGCTGTACTATCTCCATCATAATACCGTATGCTGTTGCGCTGACAATGGCATAGGTTGCAGACGGTTGGTAACCACAGTTCCAGGCAAGTTCAATAGCACGCCATATTAAGAACCCCAGTATTGCGTATTCGGTAAAGTGAGCCAGGCTTGGTAGTAACTCGCCGCTGCCTTTGCTAATCCGCATTGTCGAAAAATAGAGTATGGCCATCATCCATAAAGCTACGGGCAACCACTTCTTCATGGCAACACTCCTGTATATCAACTAGGTTTGCGTAAAACACGGGCTTTTTACTGGTGAAGCCGCCAGATCCAACAAACCTCTTTTTTCGGCGCTGATGCGGTGCGGCTCATTAGAATGCAAGATAAATAAAAATAGCGCAGCCCCTTTGGGGAGTCCTCAGCAAGACCAGGGGACCCAGACAAGCTCTTTAGGGCTGCTAAGAGACGATAGTAGCAGAGACATAGCGCTCTGGCTACTGCCAGGCAGGGCTAAAGCCCTGCACTACATTATATATGGGCTAAAGTCCCAAACTCCAAACCTACTACTCAGAGGATTTTCTGGCATGCTCTTCTTTCATCTGTTTGAGCACATCTTCCAGTGAACCCGGCTCAGCGCCTTCTGCCACCGTAACGTCCTCGGCGGAAACATCTGTCCCGCCCAGGGTTGCTTCGATCTCTGAAATCTCTGCCGTGCTCATCTCAATGCTGCTTGCTTCCGGCTCCTCAGCAGCGCTTTCTACCGATAGCTCTTCAGCCCCCACAGAGGTCCCTTCTTCCACAGAGGTCCCTTCTTCCACAGAGGTCCCTTCTTCGATCGAAACCGAGCCGGCTTCCTCACCGGCCAAATTTATTTCCGACTCTGCCACTGCTTCCACAGCTTCAACCGGTTCAACATCCACTGATTCAACTTCAACCGGTGCAACTTCCTTGCTCGGTTCTTCGGTTGCCAACTCTGCAGCGATACCTTCTGTTTGAACTTCCCCTGTTTCTGCTTCCTCTTTTTGAGCCTCGCCAGCTTCAGCTTCTTCGATTGGTGGCTCCTGAGTTTGCTTGATACTTAAGCTTATCCTTCTTCTGTTTAAGTCGATGCCAACGATCTTCGCTTCAACCTGGTCACCGACCTTAACAACTTCTTCCGGTAGCTCAATATGCCTGTGAGCCAATTCGGAGATATGTATTAGCCCCTCAAGCCCTTCCTCAAGCTCAATAAAAGCTCCGAACGTAACTATTTTGGTAACCTTTCCAGCAATGATTTGCCCCACACTGTACTTGACAGCCTTTTCTTTCCATGGGTCCTCTTGGGTTTGCCTCAAACCTAGGGAGATTCTTTCTCTGTCTAATTCTACTTCTAATACCTGAACTTTAACTTCATCGCCCACCGAAACAACTTCGGATGGGTGGTCGATGTGGTTCCAGCAGAGTTCCGAAATGTGGATCAAGCCGTCAATGCCGCCAAGATCGACAAACGCACCGAAGTCGACAATGCTTGAGACCTTACCTGTAAGAATGGCTCCCTTCGAAATCTTCTCAAGAATTTTGCTTTTCTCATGCTTTTTCTCTTCTTCCAAAACAGCACGCCTTGAGAGAACAACATTATTGCGGTTACGGTCCATTTCGATGATCCGGCACTCTAATTCCTGGCCGAGATATTGATTTAGGTCCTTGGTACGCCTTACATCAACAAGCGATGCAGGTAAGAAACCACGAAGGCCAATATCCACAATAAGGCCTCCTTTTACAACTTCTATAACCCGACCGGTCACCGTATCTCCAGCATTGGCGACTTCCTCGATCTTGACCCATGCTCTCTCGTAATCGGCTCTCTTTTTAGATAAAATAAGGCGGCCATCCTTATCTTCCTTTTGAAGGACCAGCGCCTCAATCCTATCGCCCACTTTAACAACCTCAAAAGGATTGACATCGGGCCTGATCGATAGCTCACGTACAGGAATTGCGCCTTCTGATTTGTAACCGATATCCACCAGAACTTCATCCCTATCTACTTTTACGACGTCGCCTACCACTATATCACCATCATCAAATATCTTGATGGTTTGATCATAATCAGGCACAAGGACACCGGCCTCGTTTAGGGTCATGTAACTCTCGTGATTTTCAGCTGATTCTCTCTCGGACATTTAATAGAAACCTCCCAATTGCATCTCATCCATATAAAAATACCACCTTTTACGGTGGCAAGCTTACCGAAATATAGCGTTATGGATTGCTCGATGTGAGCCGGAAAAGACCCTTTTGGCTAGTTTGCCTTCAATTCTTCTTTTCCTTTCTATCCATGCGGCCACGGCCGCTTGCCTACCACATTTGCTTCAAATGAGATGCTTCATACTTTGACTGCTATTTTAGCTTAAGTGATATTAAGTATTTTGGCAATCTATTTATTCAGTTATCATGCAATTTCTAACCTTTACCTGCTTAGTATGGCTATCTAACTGCTTTAGAAGCCTGGAATCAGAAATCGGAATCCTTGTCTGCCCCTCTTTAATAGCTCTTTAGCGCTCGCCCTGTGCAAAGCCAAAGGGGCTTTACGCAGGCTATTTATTTAGTAGCTTCTTTCCAA
Organism: Bacillota bacterium; assembly: GCA_023511485.1. Lineage (NCBI taxonomy): Bacteria > Bacillati > Bacillota > Bacillota bacterium. The sequence goes on from JAIMBH010000021.1 coordinate 23,505, forward strand.
TTATATCCCATGGACGTCGAAACTTTTAGTCCCACGCTTAAAGGATATGCATTTTCCATTATATTTTTTATCATCCTGCCAGCAACTTCAACCTCTTTGGGAGGAATTTCAAAAATTAGCTCATCGTGAACCTGCAGAACCATTTTTGTTTTTAATCCTTCCTCCTCGATCTGTTTATCTATCCTTATCATCGCAAGCTTAATTATATCCGCAGCTGTACCCTGAAGAGGCGCATTTACCGCATATCTCTCGCCTAAACTTCTTGTGCTGGCATTGCTGCTTTTAAGCTCAGGAATGTATCTTCTTCTACCCAAAAGGGTCTCTACAAAACCTTTTTCACGTGCTTCCTGGATGGTTTTTCGCACAAATTCTTCGACTTTAGGAAGGCTTCTGAAATATCTGTCAATAAATATGCGTGCCTCTGATAACGGCATTCCCAGGCGATCTGAGAGCCCATAGGGACTCATCCCGTAGAGAACGCCGAAGTTGACTGTTTTTGCGATGCGGCGCATCTGTGGGGTAACTTGCTCAGCCGACACGCCGAATAACTGCATTGCAGTCGCCTCGTGGATATCCATACCTTCTTTAAATGCGTTAATTAAGACTTCTTCGCCCGAGTAGTGGGCAAGAAGTCTGAGTTCGATTTGCTCATAGTCTGCCGCCAGGAAGCTGTCTCCGGGATTGGACGGAATGAAGGCTTCGCGGATACGCTGACCAAGTTCTGTTCTCACAGGAATGTTTTGCAAGTTAGGGTTACTGCTTGAGAGGCGCCCGGTTGCGGTGACCGTCTGATTAAATGAAGTGTGAAGTCTACCGGTATTTGGATTTATGAGCTTCGGTAAAGCATCAATATATGTCGATTTCAGCTTCGCAAGCTCTCGGTAGGCGATTATCTTCTCAACTATCGGATGCACCGATGCAAGTTTATGTAACACATTGGTATCGGTCGAGTAGCCAGTCTTGGTCTTTTTAGATTTAGGAAGCCCTAGCTTATCAAAAAGAATAAAGCCGAGTTGCTGGGGTGAGTTGATGTTAAACTCCTGACCTGCAAGGCTATATATCTCGCCTTTTAAATTTTCAAGGAAAATCTCAATTTCTTTAGAGAGGTCCTCCAGATACTCAACATTAAGGCCTACACCTGTGTGCTCCATCTTCGCAAGAACCGGCACCAGCGGCATCTCGACTTCCTCAAAGAGCTTGAAGAGTCCCTTTTCTTTTAGTTTTTCTTCAAGCTTTGGCTTTAGCTTTAAGTTCACCGCCGCCTCGAGAGAAACACGCTCTTTTTCCTCACCGGCCGCAAGCGAAACACCCAGGTTTATCGCCGCCAGCTCGTCAAGTGGATAATCCGATCGCTCAGGATTCAACAGGTAGGCAGCAATCATGTTATCAAAATCGAGCGCCTCGGGATTAATACCGGCGTTCCAGAGTGCAAGAGTCATTCTCTTTGCGTCGTGACATATTTTGCTAACAGACCTTGACTCCAAGTACGGCCTGACTGCTTTCATTACCTTATCTACCGACAGGCCGGCAGGCTCAAGCGTAAACAATATGCCCTGGTCAGCATTTTGACCATTTGGACTTTGGGCTATAACTGCATCTGGGTCTTGTGGCTCAAACCGCTCACCGGTGTATGAATAGACCTTACCTCCCTCCAAGGCAAATGCGATTGTCTGTATCTTTTGATCTACGCTATTCGTGCCGGTAGTCGATATAGATACCGCAAACTGCTTGCTCCTGGAGAGATCTTTCTTGAGCTCTCCTATTGATATCTGGTCGGTTAGATAAATTGTTCTGCAATCAAGGACTTTGGAACTTTTTGAGCCCTTATGCATTGTCTGGCCAAACAGCCTCTCTAAAAGCGTAAAGAATTCAAGCTTTGAGAATAGCTCGCGTATTTTCTCTTCATCCCAGCCGCCTAATCGGCATTCATCAAAATCAATATCTATCGGGACATCTCGCTCAAGCGTGGCAAGCTTCTTTGATAACTCCGCCTCGGAGAGATGCTCTCGGAGCATCTCCTGCCATCGCTTGTTAGGAACCTCATCCAGGTGAGCAAGAAGATTTTCAAGGCTTCCAAACTGCTGGATCAGCTTTGCGGCTGTTTTCTCGCCAATCCCGGGCACGCCCGGGATGTTATCCGATGGGTCGCCTTTAAGAGCTAGGAAGTCCGGCACCTGCTCGGGCGTAACTCCGTATCTATCCTCAACTTTTTGGCGGTCATAAATAACGATATCAGATATCCCTTTCCGCGTCGTCATGATTTTTATATGTTCGTCAACCAGCTGGAAGGCATCCCTATCTCCGGTTACAATAAGGACTTCGTCTTTCTCGGCCTCAGCTTTTGCGACAAGGGTGGCAAGAATATCATCTGCCTCATATCCGTCCATCTCAAAGATGGGGATATTTAGCGCTTTGAGTACATCTTTTACGATCGGAATTTGGCTGATCAGTTCATTTGGGGCCGACTCGCGGTGCGCCTTATACATCTCGAACTGTTCATGGCGAAATGTCGGTGCAGCCCTATCGAATGCAGCGATTACAACATCCGGCTGCTCATCTTTGATTAGCTTTATGAGCATACTCGTGAACCCGTAGACAGCATTTGTCACCTGGCCTGCGGAAGTCACAAGGGAGGTAGGTAGCGCAAAAAAAGCCCTATATAATAAACTGTTGCCATCAATGAGGATGATTTTTTTCTTCAAAGTTTTCTACCCTTACTTATCTTGCTTATAATACTTTTGCCGTTTACTAAACAACAGACATACAATTGCGGAATCGATTCCCGATTAGACCGTATTTCGATGCGTTTTTACGGTTCAACTAATTTTATCGTTTAAATTTTACCGTTTATACAGGGTGAAGACAAACATCAATTAAGTTCGCCTTTAACTTATGGACACAAAAAGAGACAAAGACATCGATTGGCAAATTTACTATGGAATCCTTGAGCAGATAGCTGCTTAATTAATATAAAACTTAGTCTAAATGCAGCAGCCACCGCTGAATCTTGACAACGTATAAGTCTAATTGGTACTTTGTTAAGGGTTTAAGGTAAGACATTATTAAGGTAGCCAATCTGTGTAAAATCGCATGTGGTTCTTTGTATTGCCTGCCCAGCCATCTGTCCATCTGCCTGTAATAACATCTCCGATAGGGGATTGGAATGGTTTTATTAATATCTCTGGTATTTATAATTGGATACATACTCATCTCGGCCGAGCATAAGCTGCAAATCAGCAAAAGCGCGGTGGCATTGCTTTCTGCAGGCATATTGTGGTCTTTGGTTGCGGTCAGCGACCATGGCGGCGTAGCCGCTCATCTTTCCGAAGCCGGCACCGAGATATTCGAGATACTGGTCTTTTTACTGTCAGCAATGACGCTTGTTGAGATACTTGTCCATTACAAATTTTTTGAAGTCGTGCGCTCCTGGCTCCTAGCGAAAAACTTAGATGACAGGAGACAGTTATGGTTAATCTCGGGTATCGCATTTGCTCTTTCTGCAGTAATCGATAACCTTACGACAACAATTATTTTAACCCAGTTGTCCCGCGCTTTTTTTAGGGGCAGGAACCTGCTTATCGCTGCAGCAGTTGTAATTGTAGCTGCTAATGCCGGCGGGGCTTTTTCCCCAATCGGCGATGTCACTACAACTATGCTCTGGTTAAAAGGAAAATTCGGGAGCGGTGAGATCATCCTTCATGGATTTCTTCCTGCACTGGTTATCTATTTAGTTGCGGTTTCTTTAATAATAAGAAAAGCTGAGGACAAAGACAGTAAAACTGTTAAAGCGCAAGAATTTAAGCTTGTCTTCACTGAAAAAATGGTTATCGGATTTGCGTTCTTCTCTTTTTCACTATCATTTATCTTTCATAGTTTTGGGCTTAGACCCTATATGGGACTTCTGACTGGTCTTGGTCTGACCTGGTTGTTGATTGATTTACTTAAGAAACAACTGCCAAATCAACGCTCACATTTTACAGCATCGATAGAACAATTGCTCCAGAAAACTGATATTTCCAGTCTTAAATTCTTCGTCGGAATATTGCTTGCAGTGGCCGCGCTTAATCACGTTGGAATTTTAGAGACGATCTCCAATGAGCTATTTGGTAAAAACCCAGAGCTGCTCCGCCTGGTCGGGGGTAGTTCGGTTTTGGGATTACTCTCAGCAATAGTTGATAATGTGCCATTGACTGCAGCTGCGATGGATATCATTAAAACTACCGACACATCGATATGGATCCTTATTGCGCTTGCCGTCGGCACAGGCGGATCCATACTGGTTATTGGTTCTGCCGCAGGAATTGTCGCCATGGGAACTATAAAAGAGCTTAACTTTTCCAACTACTTAAAGCTTGCCGGCTTACCTGCAATCCTGGCTTACGCCTGCGGTATCGCTGTCTGGTACCTGCAGAAGTTGGTGTTCTAGTTTGTATCGGTTCAACTGATGCTTTTATAACAGCTTACAAGCAAAGATGATTATCCCTACCCAATGCACCATTTCACACGCTCGATAGTAAGGTAACTTTGTGCTTAATTCATACTACCCACTACGTCGCTAAATAGTTTGCTTTAAAAAAAGATAACTCTATTTGCGTTTAGATAACTTTGCTCAGGGCAAGAGTTACTTGATTAAATTTCAGGCAGCCCAATCTAAATGCTAAGGAGTTGATTTCATGGGAAGAAAACTTGCTGTAGTTCTAGTTCTAACTGTCATCGGTCTAAGCCTCATTGCAACGGGCGCTTTCGCCGGCACTACCTGCCAACAACTAATTGACAAGTGCAAGCTGAAATGCCGCCCAACAACTACCACTTGTCCAACAACCACTACTACCTGTCCGACCACAACCACCACTACATGTCCAACTACTACAACGACTGCGTGTCCGACTACTACAACAACCCAGGTATCGGTAGCGGTGGCAGAAAAGGTGGTGGCTAAGGCTGCACCCAAGGCGAGGATTCGCAGAGAGGTTCAGGTACTGCCTTTTACGGGCTTACCGTTGAACCCGCTGGTTCCCGCGCTGGCAGGCATCGCATTATTAGCAGTATCAGGTATCCGCAGCTCCAGACATAAAGACGATAACTAGTAACTAACATTATCGATTTTAAAGGGCCGGGTTTATTCTCGGCCCTTTCTAATTAATGCTTTATAAAGCATTATAAAGCTTTGCAATTCTTTGCAATTCTGTGTATTTCTTTGTATTTCTTTACTTTCCTTTATGTGCTTTACAAACCTTCAGTTGCCTTTATTTTTCTTATTTACTCTACCTTAGGAGGCATTCTCCTCTTGTGTTCACTTGACTTTATCATGGCCTCTATGCGCTTTTTAACTTCTTCATCGGCTTTTCCAGTTAGTATATAGCTATCCAATTGCTCGTATGTTACGCCCATCTCAGCCTCATCGGTTTGACCGCCCCACAAGCCAGCGGACGGCGGTTTATCTATGACCTCGCGCGGAACCCCTAAATGTTCTGCCAACATTCTTACTTGGGTTTTTACAAGATGCGCTATAGGCAATATATCGACTGCGCCATCACCATATTTGGTAAAATAGCCAACCGTAGCTTCGCTCCTGTTGCCGGTGCCCGCCACAACATAATTCAAACGGTTTGCGTTAAAGAATAGTGTTACCATGCGAAGCCTCGGTTTAAGATTTGCCACAGCAAGGTCTTTTCTGTCTTTAAATAACGCTTCCGGGTCAAGCAGGTTTAAAAATGCATCATAGACATTATCAAGCGGCACAGTTTTTGTCTGAATAGCGAATCTCTCCGCTACTAGCTTTGCATGCTTCATGTCCTCAGGATTGCTGTGGCACGGCATTATGATGCCAAGCACATTATTCGGAGAAGCTTTCTTGCACAGAGCAGCCACAACCGCAGAGTCAATACCGCCACTTAAGCCTACAACCAGACCATTTAAGCCACTTTGTTCCAGATAGTCCTTAAGCCAGGCAACTATCCGCTCTTCTTCTTTGCGAGGATCAAAATCAATCAAATTCCTATCCCACCCATTTCTTAGAGCTTGGTTTAATTAAATCAGCCTTTCCTACATTTCTTCACAGCACTTAAATTTAAACAAAGATATTAAAACACGCCTGCCATAATCATAGCAAAAGTTTGTTACAAATGCGTTACATATACTCACCTTGGTGACAGGTACCGGGCAATTGCGCTACCTGCTAATTTACCGCAATGACAATCAAAAAGTGTGCACATGTGAAAAGATTTTTATGGTCATTTAAAGCAAGGGAAAAAATCTTTTTCACTAAGCAGGAATTTGCATAATAGTTCTGGTATTTACAAATTACACATATACATCATTGGACAGGAGCGCTTATGGGTAGAAGGCCACGTATCGATATACCTAACCTTCTTTACCACGTGGTGGCAAGAGGTAATTACCAGCAGGATATTTTTTACTCAGATGCAGACAGAGAGCTTTATCTCGAATTACTTGCTTTCTATAAAGAGAAGCTCGGATTTACTGTCTATGCTTTCTGTTTAATGTCTAATCATGTGCACTTATTACTCAGGCCAACAGAAAAATCTTCCCTGGCCGAGATTGTAAAATCCCTTCACAGCAGGTACGCTAAAAAATGTAATTACAGACAAAAACAAAGAGGGCATCTTTTTCAGGAAAGATTCTACTCGGTAGTAGTTGATAGTGAGGCGTACCTGCTTGAGCTTACTCGATACATCCATTTAAACGCAGTTAGAGCCGGCATTACATCAAAGCCGCAAGATTATAAATGGAGTAGTCTACGAACTTATATTGGCCTTGATTACTATCCGTTTATTGATAGGTCGCACTTGACTCTTTTTGGGAAGCGACCGTCCACGCAGGTATCTAGATACATGGCCTTTCTTGAACAAGGTTTGCGCAACAATAAGGATATCTTATCTGAAATTAAAGAGGGTAGATTTTTAGGCTCTGATGGTTTTATAGCGCAAGTCAAAGCCATCTTAATTGAGTCATAGCCACATAGATCAATTGGCCTGGATTTAATAGTTATCCGAACATTTAATAGTTATCCAAACGTTTCACAAATGCACACTTTTGTCAAAGAATACGACTATTTGCCCAGCTCAGGCAGCTGCCCGGTGCCTGTCACCCAAAGAAAGGGCGGAGGGAAGCTCCGCCCTTATTTAATCCTTCCAGCGCCTTGTCTGCCTTGTCTGCCTTGTCTGCCTTATCTGCCCTGTTTGTTTGACTTGTTCATGGCCTAACTTAGCTAGAATCGCTTTCTCGTAACCCTATCTTTATCAGTTTATCCAACCAGTGAGGTGATATAAAGGTAGCCTGCTCGTTGCACGAAGACAGTTTAATCCCATCACCTGGGATATGGTTGAAACTGATATCACTGTACGCAGGTATTACTTTTGATATCTCGCCAAAGATATCGGCTGCGCTGGAATACTGCATCTCATAGCCCAGCCTTGACGCCAGGTCGCATATTATCTGCCAGGTATGCTTGCCAGCTTTTGCAGCAACTGCCTCATAAAGGCGCTGAACCCGCTGCTCGCTGCTTGTAAACGTGCCATCTGTCTCGGCAAACGTCGTTCCAGGAAAGACCACATCTGCCTGTGCCATCTCCTCCTTAAACACTGGAGTTATTACGACTGTGAAGGTTCTTCCGCTCTGTAGCAAATCTAAATCTATATCGTCGCTACCGGCACCTATGACTATAAGACCCTTTATCTTGCTTTTAGCTATACTCTCAGCCATATCTTCCGGTGCCAAGCCCTTCATTTCAGGTATACTTGCTCCCCATAATGTCTCCAATATCTGGCGCGGTGTAGAGTCGAAGATGGGCTCCTGGCCTGGGAGATGCTCCGGCGAGACACCCATGTCAATTTGACCCTGGCTGTTGCCATGGCTGCGCAGAGCTATTATGCCGGCGCCCTTTCTGGCAACATTACCAGTAACTAAGGCAAGATTGCAAAGAAGTGACAGCTCACCATGGCTGATAGTATCGGCATTAACAATAATCATAGGGTTCTTTGCTCGAACGTACATGTGTATGAACTCAATGATCTTCGCCGGCTTGACCCAAAATGCCTGAGACCAGTTATCCATTGAGTAAGGTTTAACATGCTTCTTTAACTCCCGAAGACCCAGGGTTCTCCGGTTAATAAACTCGTCGTCGATCAAATCATTGGCAAAGACGTAGTTCAACATAGTCTGCAGCAACTCTTCCGCCATACGCCGGCTTATCTTAAGGGTCATGTTGGCGGCAGCATCAAGCCTAGTCGGCTCATGGTTGACCATTATTAACCTGCTTCCCGCCTCTACCACACCTTTTATCTTAAGTGCAGCAACCGGATATTCGGTAAATACATCGCTGCCATAGATAAAGATAAGATCGCTATGTGATATATCACCAAATGAGCATGTGGAGGAATTCTTGCCGAAATACTCGCCAAGGGCATTATTTTCCGGTACGCTGATAGAGTTTCCGATATTATTGGTCTTCATCGCCAACCGGGCCAGTTTCTGTGCTAGATAGTTCTCCTCATTTGTCAGCTTCGGCGATGCCAACACTGCGACTTTATCAGATCCATACCTGGATATGGCCTCTTTTAATCCCTCACTTGCCTTCGCCAAGGCTTCTTCCCAACTTGCCGGTCGCATACGGCCGCCTTCCTTGATTAGAGGTGTTTCAAGACGATTTTTGCCATGCACAAACAATGTCTCAAAAGCGCCTCTTTTGCATAGATTGCCATCATTTACCGCGCTACCCAGCGGTGAAGATACCTTAATTACTCTATTGCCTTTAACTTTAAGCACAAGAGAACAGTTGATGCCGCATTGCGGACATACTGAGGGTATATCCTTGGTCCGCCACGGGCCGGGCTTAGGAGCCATGACTTTGGCAGTCAGCGCTCCTGTTGGACAGGTAGATATACATTGACTACAGGACTCGCATTGGGTCTCCTCCAGACGTAAGCCCAGCGAAGGTTGAACGACAGTATTAAAGCCCCGGTTGACAAAGGTGATCGCCCCAAGACCCATAACCTCCGAACATATCCTGGCACACCTGCCGCAGAGGATACACTTATTATTGTCTCTCTCGATATACGGGTGATCATTCGCAATTGGCAGGCGATGTTTCTCACCATCAAGCGTTGATGCATCTACCCTGTATTCGGTGGCCAACTTCCTTAGCTCACAGGTAAAGACATCTTGGCAACCGCAAGATAAGCACCTCATCGCCTCTTTTTTTGCCTCTTCTTCAGAAAGGCCCTGCTCTACTTCACGGAAGTTATGCTTTCTTTCCTCAACTGTAAGCATCGGCTGTTTTGCTCTTGGGACTTTCTCCCTATCTGCGAACTCGGCCGGGTCGATCTCCGACAGCTCCCCTTTGCTCGAGTTAAACGGATTAGCAGGCGATACCACAGCTTGCCCATTGACGTATAGGTTAATAGAGTGGGCAGCTCTTTTACCTGCTCCTACAGCCTGAACGACTGTGGCCGGACCGCTAGCTCCATCGCCACCGCCAAAGACCCCTTCGATCGAGGTTGCCATGGTCTCCTTGTTTATCTCTATATAGCCTCTTGAGGAGAGCTTCAGCGTTTCGCCATCGCTTAGCTCAGGCATATCTAAAGCCTGACCAATGGCAGCAATTACGGTGTCTACCGATATGCAGTGCTGCGAACCCTCAACCGCAACAGGCCTGCGCCTTCCGGAACTATCAGGCTCACCAAGCTCCATTTTGATGCACTCAATACCGACGACGTGCCCACCTTCACCAACTATCTTTACAGGTGCCGATAAAAATTGGAAATCTACCCCCTCTTTCTCCGCCTCCTCAACTTCTTCTGCTGCTGCTGGCATCTCGTCCCTCGAACGGCGGTAGATAACCATTACTTTCCTAGCTCCAAGGCGAAGCGCAGTTCTAGCCGCATCCATAGCGGTGTTGCCACCTCCAATTACGGCAACTTTTTCGCCTAAGGCGATTTTATTGCCGAGGGCAACGTCCCGGAGGAAGTTGACTCCGGGCAGTACCCCCTGCAGATCTTCTCCCTCTACGCGCATCTTTTGACTTGCCTGCGCACCTAATGCGACAAATATTGCTTTAAACCCTTCCTTTTTCAAGCTCTCTATGGTGAAGTCACGGCCCAGGGCCTTGTTAAGATAGACCGCTTCGCACAGGTCTGTAATAGTAGCTATCTCTTTGTCCAGTTCCGCCTTGGGGAGACGGTACTCCGGTATCCCGTAACGGAGCATGCCGCCCAGCTTCGGGTTGGAATCAAAGATAGATACCTGGTGGCCCTCAAGAGCCAGGAAATATGCTGCCGACAGACCTGCAGGTCCGCCGCCAACTATTGCCACTTTGTGGCCAGTAGACGGCTTGACTTCCGGCCGATATGGCTCCTCTGCCATATCAAAATCAGCGACAAATCGTTTTAAAGAATTTATTGCAACCGGCTCATCCACCAGATTTCTGCGACAGTTCTTCTCACAAAAACGGGGACATACCCTTCCGCAAACTGAAGGAAGCGGGTTTGACTCTTTGATAAGTTTTAAAGCCTCTTTATATTGACCATCTGCGATAAGCGCCAGCTGCCCCTGTATATCTATCCCTGCCGGGCAGGCCAGACTGCAGGGAGCCACGCAATCTCCGTAGTGATCTGATACAAGAAGCTCAAGACACACACGGCGTAGAGCAGCAAGATTATCGTTCATCGTACTTATTTTCATGCCGTCGCTTACCGAATTGGCACACGCAGGCAATGGGCCACGAGATCCTTCTACATCAACAAGGCAGATTCGACAGGCTGCATATGGTTTCAGCCTTGGATCATGACACAAAGTTGGTATCTTAACACCATGTTGGCGAGCAGCATCAAGTATCGTTGTTCCCGCAGCTACTTCGACTTCTCTGCCATCCAGCGTAATTTTGACTTTATCCATCTCTACCCTCCTTAGTAAACAGTTATTGCATCGAATTTACATACGTTCATACAGAGCCCGCAGCGTATGCATTTGTCATTATCAATAACGTGGGCTTGTTTCTTTGCTCCGGTTATAGCGCCTGTTGGACAGAACTTCTGGCAAAGCCTACAGCCAGTGCATGGGTCGGCCATGACCTCATAGGTGATCAGAGCCTGACATTTCTTGGCTGGGCACTTTTTTTCTTTGATATGGGCCTCATACTCGTCGCGGAAGTATTTAATTGTGGTAAGCGTTGGGTTGGGTGCCGTCTGACCGAGTCCGCATAAAGACGCCCTCTTTATGCTTGCCGCCAGCCCCTCAAGCAGCTCTATGTCACCATCTTTGCCCTGGCCTCCGGTAATCCTGTTAAGTATCTCGAGCATGCGTTTTGTGCCGATTCGGCATGGCACGCACTTCCCACATGATTCATCCTGGGTAAAATTTAAAAAGAATTTGGCAAGGTCAACCATGCAAGTGCTCTCATCCATGACCAGCATACCGCCGGAACCCATAATTGCCCCGATGCCCGTTAGCGATTCATAATCAACCGGGGTGTCTGCAAGGCTTGCCGGAACGCAGCCACCGGAAGGCCCACCCATCTGGACTGCTTTAAACTCAAGGTTGGAAGATGTGCCGCCGCCGACATTAAAAACTATATCTCGAATGGTCATCCCCATCGGGACTTCTACTAGGCCGCCGTGCGCGACTTTGCCGGCAAGTGCGAATACTTTGGTGCCCTTACTCTTCTCGGTACCTAAGCTATAGTAGGCTTTAGCCCCATTGGTTATAATCCACGCGACATTTGCAAACGTTTCAACATTATTAATACTTGTCGGCTTACCCCAAAGACCTGCCTGTGCCGGGAAAGGCGGTCTCGACCTTGGCATGCCACGTTTTCCTTCTATTGACATTATCAGAGCGGTCTCTTCGCCACATACAAAAGCCCCCGCCCCCTCGCGTATCTTTATGTCAAAGTTATATTTGCTCCCGAGAATCGACTCGCCAATGAAGCCTTTTTCCCTGGCATGGGAGATGGCAATCCTTAATCTGCGAACCGCCATGGGGTATTCGGCGCGGACGTAAATATATCCCTCGGACGCGCCTATGGCGTAGCCCGCTATTAGCATGCCCTCAAGGACGCTATGCGGGTCGCTCTCAAGAACACTTCTATCCATAAACGCACCAGGATCGCCTTCATCAGCGTTACATATAATATACTTGGGCGAACCCTTAGCCTGCCTTGTAAACCGCCACTTCAAGCCAGTAGCAAATCCTGCTCCACCTCTCCCGCGCAGACCTGACTCAAGCACCTCATCGATAACCTGTTCGGGAGTCATTGTTTTAAGTGCCTTTTCGAGAGCCTTATATCCGCCAACCGAAATGTAATCATCAATGCTCTCCGGATCGATGATACCGCAGTTGCGAAGCACTATTCTCTCTTGCCCACTAAGAGGATTTTTTGCATCTTCACCGCCACAAGACATCAGAAGCCATTCATCAACAGGTTTGCCGCCCTTTATATGCTCCTCAACTATTCGATCGACTCGCTCCGGTGTCACATCGCCGTATATGTACCTTTCTTTTTCATGGAGCCGTATCTCAACAAGCGGCTCTTTGTAACACATACCTATGCAACCCGTTTGCTGTACAACCACACCGGAGCCTTTAAGTTTTGTGGATAGAGCATCAAAAACTTCTCGTCCGCCTGCAGCCACTCCACAAGAGCTAAGGCCGACCTTAACTAATGTGCTTTTGCTTTTGCTTATGTTTGCGTCTCCGTTTCCATTTGCGCCGGCCATCCTACTCACCATCCCTATTACCATACCTGAATTTTTTAAGAGCCTTACGCACCGACTCCGGCGTCAAACGCCCATAGACTTCATCGTTGATCATAAGAGCCGGCGCAGAGCTACAGCAGCCCAAGCAAGCTACCTGCTCCACCGTAAACTTGCCGTCGGGACTGGTTTGTCCCTCTTTGGCTCCTACCTCTATAGATATGGCCTCGGTAATTCTTTCCGCCCCCGCAAGGTGGCAAGCTGTCCCGTGACAAACTTTTACCAAGTTTTCGCCAAGGGGCTCCAGACGAAACATGTTATAGAATGTCGCAGTACCGTATATCTCACCATTTGGTATACTGGTAATTTTAGCTATCCGATCGATTGCAATTGGAGGTATGTAACCATATATGCTTTGAACCTCCTGTAGTATTGGGATAACGGCTCCTCTTTCTGCATTGTGCTTATGTATAACCTCATCAATAGTTTCGAAAGAGGGAACCTCCCGCGCCCTTACTTTCGTAGCCATTTCCACCTCCTGGTTGGTCACCTAGCGTTTGCATTGCTGTTACAATTTAGCTGTTAAGCGGCATCCCCAAAACCATCGTGGGCTAGCGACTTAAGCATTTGCTTTTTCGAGGACCGATGCCGCTCGTATAGGCTAACAATGCTGAGAATTTCCAACTGCTTCACCCATGGATTCGCCTTGATCTTGTTGGCTATGGCCTCAACGCTGACCGGCGCTTCCACCATAATGACCATGTCGCGGCTGCCGATGACCGGATCAACAAAGTCAACACCGTTCTCTTCCTCCAGGTCCCTAACCGCCTGGATAAATTGCCGCTGATCCATGTCGTCTACTACGTCCACTAAGAAATAAGCCCTCAATCCCATTTTTAAACCTCCTTCCAGCGATTTGAATTTACGAGTCAATTAAACCACCGGAAAAGAAAGTGCACATCGGAGGGCGTACTGTTTTCCATTCACAAATAACTTTGAAGATTTAAGTCCTAAGCATGCAGTTTTATTTCCTGCGCCTCTTGGGTATATTAAGTTAACCATTTCAGTATTTTTATGTAATCAACATCGATAGTCAGTGTATTTACCGTGTTTTGGGGGATCACGGGGGGAACGGCGTGTGGAAAAAATCCGCGTTTTGCTGGCTGATGATCATTTGCTGGTCAGGGAAAATATCCGGCGTTTTTTAGAAGAGGATCCAGGTCTGGCTGTCGTCGGCGAAGCAGGCGATGGGGCACGGCTAATTGAGTTAACTAAGGAGCTAAAGCCAGACGTTATCGTCGCCGATGTTGCAATGCCTAAGATTAACGGTATCGAGGCCATCCGACAAATTAAAACGAATAATCCTTCGGTAGCTATACTTGTACTCAGTGCTTACGACTTCGATCAATATATTTTTACTCTCCTCGACGCCGGCGCAGCAGGCTATTTACTTAAAGACATCTGTTCGCAAGAACTCGTTAACGCCATATACGCGATTCATAGAGGTGATTCTGTCCTTCACCCTACAGTAGCCCGCAAAGTGATGCAGCGATTTAGAAGCACCAATCGGGGCCAGGAGCATAAATCTTTTGACATGCTGACAGACCGGGAAATGGATGTGCTTGGATTGGCCGCACGAGGCAAAAGCAATAAAGAGATAGCTGACGACCTTTGTCTAAGCATACGGACCATAGAATCCCATATAGCACGAATTTTCAATAAACTCGGTGTTGGGTCACGAACAGAAGCTGTTATTCTTGCCCTTAAAAAGGGTTGGGTCGGGTTAGAGTAGTCTGGGGCTAACGCCGGAGAGTTAGTTGAGGCTTAAGAATCAATATCCTGCTAAAATCGGCTATCTTGATAAGCTTCCGGTTAACTTGCATTTGCAGTTAGTAGCTGTTGCCTGCCTTGTGTCGGTTTTGTTTTATATTGAACATGCCGGTATCATCCAGCCTCAAATCCCTAAGTTTGTCTTTGGAGTCGGCAGCCTTAATATCAGCCTTGCGAGCAGCCGTATTCTCTATTTAGCTCCGATCATCTACGCTGCATATAAGCTTAACCTAAAGAATGGCTTTGCTTTCCTAGCACTGCTCTTATTTTTCATGCTGCCCGAGACAGCAATATCATCAAATCGCATCGGCTCCATACTGGCGACACTTGTTATAGCCCTGACTGGAGCAACCATCCTAATATGGGTTAATTATCATAAAAAGCAGCAAGAGCATCTTAAAACAGCCTCGGAAAGGCTTGAGCTTGCACACAAAAAGCTGCAATCCAAAGTACGCATTTCTATCCACCAGGAAAACCAGCTCACAACAATAGCTAATTTCTCGGCAATGTTTGCCCAAACCTTTGAATTGCCGCAAATCTTTGCGGCAGCCGCAGATATGACTATGCAGGTGATGCAGGCCGAAATAGTAATGCTGTTTCTGCTTGATAAAGACAAGCGTGAGCTGAAACTAACCGCATACAAAGGAATCAATAGCAAATACGCCTCACTGATGGATAGAGTAACGTTGGGCGAGGGATTTTGCGGTATTGTGGCACAGACCGGTCGCACATTAATAATCGAGAGCATGTCTGCCGACCCAAAGCATGGCTTACCTGAAGTAAAAGAGGAAAATCTTCAATCCCATCTCGGCGTTCCTCTGCAGGCGCAGAATAAAGTAATGGGAACGCTTCACGTGATGACGCGCTCGCCGAGACATTTTAGTGATTCTGAGGCTGAGTTGCTCGCAGCCATTGGAAACTTAATTGGTATTGCAATCGAAAGTACCCAACTAAATTACGAGCGAGAGTTAGCCAATGCAGAACTCCGACTGTCTGAGAAAAAATACAGGCAGCTCTTTGAAAATGCCCACGATGCGATCTGGGTTCAGGATTTGTCCGGTACAATTATCGGGGCTAACCACGCCGCCAGCTCCCTTTTTGGCTGGAGCTTGCCCGAGTTGATAGGCATGGATCGAAGTAGCCTTGTTTCCCAAGAAGGTCTTGCACTTTTTCAGGAAGTACAAGAAAGGCTGATAAACGGCCGGGATGTAAAACAACCATATACGCAAAATATTATCAAGAAAGACGGAACCGAGGCTATCCTTACAATAACCACCAACCTCATTTCTGTTAACGACCACCCCTACGCTTTTCAATTTATCGGCAGAGACATAACAAAAGAAGTAAGGATGCAGGAGAACCTGCGTTTTTATTTGCAGCAAATAACACAAGCGCACGAAGACGAAAGGCTGCGAATATCAAGGGAGCTTCACGACAGCACAGCTCAAGACATAATCGCCATACTGCAGAGACTTGAGAGCTTTTGTAAAACAGATGAGCACCTCCCTATGGCAAGGCTAAGATCCCTGTGGAACTTATACGGCCAAATTAAAGGATTACTAGAAGACGTGCGTCAATTAAGCCGCGACTTAAGACCATCGATCCTGGACGACCTGGGACTTCTGCCGGCCGTGGAGTGGTTGGTGGAGCAGCTAAAGAGCGAGCATAGAATAGAATCTAGTCTAATAGTCTCGGGAGCGGAAAAGCGTTTCTCTACAGAGGTCGAAACCACCCTGTTCCGCATAATTCAAGAAGCGCTAAGAAATATCATCAAGCATGCCGAGGCGACAAAGGCTAGCGTTAGAATCGATTTTGCAGATTCAGAGACCAGAATATTAATCTCAGATAATGGCAAAGGATTTGAGCTCCCCGCAAGTTTGGGCGAACTCTCGCGCCTTGGGAAATTGGGATTAGATGGAATGTTGACTCGAGCTAGGCTTGCAGGCGGTAGTTTTGATCTAAAATCTAGCTTAGGTGCAGGTACAACTATAGATATATCTATTCCAGTCTGAGGTTACATACAAATGCAGCACCCAAACTGCAAGGTTATGTGTCACCCGGACAGCACTTACCGTTTTAAAAAATAAGTAATACGCACCTGATTCATAAATCATACCTGCCGAAGACTTGAAGAGAGCCCCTTATAATAATAAGATATAATTATTATTTGCATTAATTATGGGGGCAATAGCGCTGGGCACTCCACGGGCTGCAAACCCGTTGGCCGGTTCCAATAAAACCGGGGTGGGTTCGATTCCCACTTGCCCCCTCCATTGTTTGAATTGAATCCTTCTTATATGCTATTGATTCCGCCTGCGGTATCTGTTTCGTACTTAAACCATTCCGGGCCATGCATGAATCCTCTGCCATGCTTAAACCTCCAGGGACCTATAAATCCTTTCAACCCGGGTATAAATTGGGTCTTATCAAGTCCGTTTTGTTTTGCCCAGGCCTTGAGGTCTTCTCTTAGTTTTTCCATCTCTGTCCGTCTGTCTGCTGGGGATAGGCCCTTGATCGATTGCAGCTTGGCGTTTACCTCATCGATCTTTTTCAAGATCGCATCTTTCTGTGCCTGGGTAATCTTTTTATCCTTTACGGCCTGGTCCAGCCTGGCCTCAAATCTCGCCCTTGCCTGTGCTCTCCTCTCGTCTCGATCATCCTGGAAAACCTTGTTCACTTTGGCAGGGTCAAGATTGAACGCTTTCGCCAACTTTTCAACTATAGGTGGATACGACCCGATATTTTGCGCAGAAGCGTAAGCACTATATGCCCCACCCAGCAGTAATGCGCTAGCAACAATTCCTGCAATTACCAGCGGTCTAGCCTTCATCCATCTCAGCACCTTTCTGCCTCCTCCTAATACCTAATAAATGATTATTATTGCGAATACAAACCACTCCCACAATTATAAGGCCAAAAAACATGAAGACGGGTACCGCTGCAAGATAAGCTACTGCCCAAAAGGCATCGTCCAAAATATCCAGCATTGCGGCCCCCTCTCCTGACTTTATCAGTTGAATTTACAAAACCCAAGGTAGCAGAAGTATAGATGATAAAAAAGCGTGCATTTTGCCACTACTTGTCTTATGGATTAAACTCTTCCACCGCCATAATGTTTTTAGGGGGATTAATTCTAAGCTTGCGAAGTATCTTGTTGCTAAGCTGAGTTCCCTTGGTCTTGATGTAGTATTTCTTTGTATCTATCTCAACCTGTGCAAAATTAAGCGAGTTAATAGCTTCACGGATGCTCTCAGGGCTGGCATCTTCTAAGTCTTTAAGTTTGATCTCAAGGGTTCTCTCAAGCAAGAAAGCTAAAAAGCAGACAACGAAGTGACCTTTTATTCTTTTTTCGGTCCAGTGAAAGATTGGTTTAACCTCTAGAGTGCTTTTCATAATGCGAAAGGACTCTTCAATTTTCCACAGGCTGTGGTAGGCATCTAAGATATCTTCTGGCTTTAGATCTGTTTCGCTGGTTACAATACCGTAG
>JAIMBH010000022.1 GCA_023511485.1 Bacillota bacterium
ACATTTAAAGGGTGCTGAGACCACATAGAAAAGGTAATGCCATGCCAGAATTAGGGTGCTGCATTGCGGAAGTCAGGAAATACGTGCCCAACAAGTTGAGTGCATAATCCAACAAGGAAAAACTAATTTTCGGGTATATTAATCTGTGGAACAGGAGGTGATAAGGTTATGTTTATCGACTACCTAACAATTATGTTGATTAACTTAGTGGCAGGATTGTTCCTGCTGGGATACTATGTTTACCGTGGCATCGACGATCCTGACCAGAGGCGCTGGGCTCCAGGTTTTTTGATAGTTGGAATTATAGGGATCGCAACAGGTTTGCATATGACTCTAACCTGGCCTCTACCCGGTGCAAATAATATTGCCTTTGGTGAGACAGAGCTCCTGTTTGGAGTTCTATTTCTTGCGGCATCATTAGCTCTTGCATTTAATTGGAGCCTGTTTTCAATTTCAGTTTTTGCAATATTTGCCGGTTTTGTTGCTATAGAGGTTGGAGCAAGGATCATACAAAAGGGCCTAACACAGGAGCCAATAGTGGCCGGCGTGGGCTTCATTCTTACGGGTTTGACCGGCTTACTTCTTGCGCCAGTTCTCTACTGGCTAAAAGCCAGGCCATATAGGTTGATATTCGCAATAATTGCGATAATTGCAGCAGCGATATGGGCGTTCATCGGTTACGGAGCATATTGGAGCCATTTTGATTCTTTTGCTCAGTGGGCTCCGGCAACGTTGAGGAAATAATAGGAAATAATTATGCGTGATTAATAATGCTTTAAAATATACGGCTGCCGTCCTTAATAGGACGGTAGCCTGTATATGTTAGCGGTAAGCTATCAGCATAAAAAATAAAACGTGGAACTTAAATCTCTGCCCGTTAGTAGTCCTCAAGGTTTGTGCTACTTGATCAATCTTTTCTTCATAAGAGCTATAGGTACCAGGAAGAGAATGGCGGTTAATGCTATGACCCAGATTGAGCTAGCTAAAACGCTTATGTCCAGTCTGCCTAATGCGAGACTGCGGCAGACTACTACGACGTGATAAAGCGGTGTAAACCACGCAAGCGTTCCCGCCCAGGAGGGAAGGGCTTCGATTGGGAAGAATATCCCAGAGAAAAGAAATAGCGGTGTAATAAACAGCGTGAAGTAGTAGTTGAAGAGCGCTATATTTGAGACAAGTGCGGTAAAAGTCATGCCGATAATCGCAAACAGCAAAGAGAACACGAAAAGCAACACAATTAGAAGAAGTGCGTCAGGTGACTTAACAAGACCAAACAGCGCAATGACGATAAGAAATATAAGGGCGTTGAGATATCCGCGAGTGGCACCCCAGAGCACCTCGCCGCCAACCACGTCCTCTATGCTTAGCGGTGTCGCTAAAACGGCGTCGTACGTTCTCTCGTACTTCATACGGACAAAGCTGTCATAAGTCGTCTCAAACGATGCTCCAAACATAACTGTTGAGGCCAAAAGACCGGGGGCTAAGAACTGAAGGTAGCTCATCCCTTCAATCTCTCGCACAAAAAGACCTAATCCAATCCCGAGGCTGAGAAGGTATATAAAGGGTTCAAAAAAAGTTGGGGCAATTGAGAGCCAAAATACTTTTCTAAATATAGTCCAGTTGCGCTGCCACATCCGCCAGACACCTACGGCTGATATCGAGCGGGCGACCTCAATCAATGACCTCAATCCCTCAGCCCCCTTCCAGTAAGCTTTAAGAAGACATCCTCAAGAGTCGCTCTTCTAACAAGCATGTATTCGATTTTAAGCTTCGCCGACTCAGCGGTTCGAAGAAGCTCATCGGCCGACGGTGCGAAAAACACGAGGGTCTTGTCTTGGATCTCGTAGTTATTACTTTTTGGGATCAGTATATCGAGTGCTTTATCAGTCTGGTCCGGCAAGAATCTTATCTCTAAGGCTTCTCGACCCGCATACTTTTCGATAAGTTCGGGTGGTGAGCCCTCGGCAATAATCCTGCCCTCATCCATAATTACAAGGCGATCGCATAGAGTGCTTGCTTCATCCATATAGTGCGTCGTGATAATGATCGTTACATTCCGCTCTCTGAGCCCGGTTAGTCTGTCCCAGATGAGATGTCTTGCCTGTGGGTCGAGCCCAGTGGTAGGCTCATCAAGGATTAGAAGCTCTGGGTCGTTAAGTAAAGCCCTTGCCACAAGAAGCCTTCTTTTCATGCCTCCGGAGAGCACGTCGACGAGTGAGTTGGCCCGCTCGGTTAGCTGCATGAAATCAAGTAACCCCATTGCTCTTTCCCGGGCGATCTTTCTCGGGATGCCGAAATAGTTAGCGTAGACCAAGAGGTTCTCAAGCACAGATAACTCTGTATCCAGGTTTGTCTCTTGCGGCACGACCCCGATGCGTGCCTTAATCTTGCGGATTTGGGTCTTTACGTCGAGTCCTAGCACCTCTAGGGACCCTTCAGATAGCGGGGACATCCCGTAGAGCATCTTTATTGTAGTAGTCTTGCCGGCACCATTTGGCCCGAGAAAACCAAACCTCTCGCCGCGCTTTATCTCAAAACTTATATGGTCTACTGCTGTTAGACTATTAAACCGCTTTGTAAGCCCTTTGGCGATTATCACATCTTCGGTTTTTATCATATCCAAGGATACCACCGTTTTGTTTATACCCGATTATGGCTTACAAATGGAAGAAACGGGGGATTTGAGTTGCTCATATGTAATATACGCTGGCTAGGAGCCCAATTATATCCTAGGGAAAAAATCGGAAAAATATGCCCGAAATTACTAAAGTTTACCAGATTTTATCCGATAATATACTAAAGATTCGTATTATAAAAAATATAACGCCGTTAAGATTACCACTACGTCGTAATATCCTTCTTAATCCAGTCATGCAGGCCTTAAATTGAATATTTGCAGGGATGGCCTGGCTATTCATCAGCTAAGAGCACGTTATTTTCTACGCTTTATATGCTAAAAGGTTAAAGCACTCGTCTTTATAGGCTTCGCTATCAAGGGCGAGTTTTTGCGTTTTAAGGAGTGGTTTTTAGGTGCTAAGACTCTCTAGAGCAAAGAGATTCAAATTCCTGGTCATTTTAGTGTTGCTTGTAACCTTCTTAAATTTGGGGTTGCCACTTAACGCATTTGCTGCCCAAGCAGCATATGCCGAGCAGCAGAGAAGTATTGGCTCTGAGGAGAGCCCGGGCTTTTTTGCCACGGTTTTGGATGGCATAGCGAACTTTTTCTCAAGCGTGGGTAAAGCCATCAAGGGCCTAGGCAAGAGCATAACTAATTTTGTTACAAGCATTGGAAAGGATAAAAACGCTCCTGATATCCCTGAGAAAACGCTAAACAGTAAAACGACTAATCTAGGCAATGGCAAATACCGCACGGAAGTATACTCCGAGCCCATCCATTTTAAAAATAGCGATGGTGAGCTGCAGGATATAGACAACAGCCTAGTTGAGAGCAAAAAGGAAGGCTTTGCTTTTGAAAATAAAGCCAATAGTTTTAAGGTTTTCTTTGCTGAAAATACCATCAGCAACAACTTAGTGCGTGTTGTAAGCGGTAAGCACACAGTTGAGTGGAAGCTACTTGATGTAAATAACGTAAAAGGCGTTGAGAAGGGTAGTTCCATAACTTACAGCGGTGTATTTGCTGGTGTAGACATAAAATACACGGTTGAAAACACCAAAGTAAAAGAGGACATCGTTCTACATAATGCAAACACGCCTACCTCATTTAGATTCGAACTTGGCCTTAAAAATCTCTACTATATCCAAGAAAAGGGCGGCTCCATCTCCTTTTATGATCAGGTCACAAAAGAGAAGATTTGGTTAATTGAAAAACCCTTCATGTATGACGCCAATGGAGAAGAATCGCAGGATATTACGGTAAGCATTAAGGATTTTAAAGGCAAATCCTATCTTACTCTTGCCGCTGATCGGGATTGGCTAAAGAGCAAGGATAGAAAATATCCAGTTATTTTAGACCCGACTATCCACCCGGGGGCAAGCGACGGTCGAGATACTTTTGTCTCATCAAGGTATCCAAATACTGATTATAAAGCAAGCTCATACCTTCGTGCGGGCTATATTAGCTCCTATGGTACCACGATTTCTTTTCTCTGGTTTAGTGCAATTGATGACTTAGCTCATGGAAACAATGTAACGGTAGAAAATGCCACGCTATCTCTTACTAATACTTATGGCACAGGTGGGCCAGTTGCCGCGCACAGAGTGTATGATTACTGGGCGAACCGGTACAACACGAGTTACACTGTAACTTGGAACCAGAGACCCGGCTACGACCCCAATGCCGCAGCTTATGAGTATTACGCTCCTTGGGATGGCGAATTCAAGTTTAATATTACAAATCTTGTACAGGGTTGGCTGCGCGGGAGTTATCCGAACTATGGTATTGCTCTAGATTCTAGTGGTGGGTACCGACGGTACTACTCGTCAGATAGCGGCAGTTCAGGGCGCCCTAAATTAGAGATCGACTATTGGATTGATACAACACCGCCTGATATATATCTTAATTATCCAGATAATGATATTGTAAGCGGCGCTTCAAACATTGAAGTTTATACCGAAGACGACAGCGGTGTCTCCTGGGTTAGCTGCTATGTTGGTGGCCGCTATGTTGGCGGCGGCGGCGGCTCAATTAGTGTTCCTTGGAACACAAAAGCATTTAGTGACGGCACCTATACCGTTTACATCCAGGCATCCGATATTTACGGCCATGTTTCAAGCACACAGGGCACGGTTATCATTGATAACAATGCGCCACAGGTAAGTATAACCTCACCAGTTAGTGGGTCAACGCTAACTAATAGTGTACCTATTAACATAAGTGCCAGCGATGCAGGTGCTGGTGTCGCTTACATAGACCTCTACATCAACGACGAGCTTGTAGATACCCTATACGGGGCACCTTACACCTATAACTGGCAGACAACAGAGTTTCCAGCCGGTCTTTATACGATAAAAGCAGAGGCATTTGATGGGGCAGGGCGCAAAGCGGTGTCAAGCTTGGTTGACATCAAGCTTGACCATGACGGCCCATCGATTCAGATTGTCTCGCCTGCTGCAGGTGAATACATCTGCGGAGTAGTTCCCGTTCAGTTTGAGGCATTTGATGATCTAGGGGTAGTTCAGGCAAAGCTCTATGTTGACGGCTTCCCGCAGGGTGCTAAAGACTATGCGCTCTTCTTTGATCCAGAATTCTTGCGGATCGACTCGTTTGATCTGGATACGACCAAACTCATCGAGGGCAAGCACAATCTATCGGTAGTCGTTAAAGACATATTCGGCCGTGAAAGCATTGCCGAGATTCAGATAACAGTTGATAACACCGACCCAACCGGTGACATCACATACCCTGGCAACGCTCAAGCCGTAAGGCAGATTGTGCCAATCGAGGTCTTAGCCGGTGACACCTTATCCGGCATCGACAAAGTCGAGTACTATGTTGACAACAACTTGAGTGAAACGCTCTACGACGCCCCGTACATCTACGAGTGGGATACAAAGTCGGTTGAGGATGGAAACCACACCTTGCTGACCAAGATTTACGACTTTGCTGGCAACGTAATAAGCAGACAAGTCACCGTAAGCGTGGACAACACTGCTCCAATCCCGGCTATCAACGCACCGGTAAGCGGTGCTGTTTTGCAAGGCTTAGCTCTAATATCTGGCTTTGCGGCTGACAACCTTGTTTTAGATAAAATCCGCTTGAAGGTTGAGAAATTAGGCGGCGGCTATGAGAAAGACTTTGCCGCCACAAGCGCGGGCAGTGGCAGCTGGATATGGGATACATCGATGGTCCGTGACGGCGAGTATACTCTCATGCTTGATGCCTCAGATACCGCCGGCAACACTGCAGTCGCCAAAATAAACGTTATCGTAAAGAATATCCCCGATGAGCTAGGCGTCAAAGGCTTCTTAACATACCATAACCAGCAGATGACCTACTTTGATACCTGGGTGAACGCAAAGTCGGGCAACTTAACTCTAAAGAGGACCGACCTTGATATTGCCGGCAGGCTGCCGACCTCTGTGACCCGCACCTACAATAGCCAGGCCAAGGGGCTGGAGTCTCTGGGCTATGGCTGGCACTTAAATGTGGGTGCATACCTTAGCGAGTACGCTAGCGGCAATATCGAGATACTGGACGCATCAGGCACTAAGCTCTTATTTACAAAGAGAAGCGATGGCACTTTTGCAGCACCCGCCGGCATATACGATACCTTAACCAAAAATAGCGACGGCATGACGACCACTTACACGCTTACCTACCAGAACAAGATCAAAGATATCTTCGACTACGATGGAAGCCTGATTAGAACAGAGGACCTAAATGGCAACTATATAGCCTATGACTACGATGAGAGAGGTAGGCTTGCGGCTATTGTCGATGATGCGGGGCGCACCTACAGCTTTGCCTATCAGGCAGATGGCCTCATCGAGTCGATAACCGACCCCGCAGGGCAGAAGATAGTTTACGCTTATAACGATAGGCTTGATTTGGTACAGGTAACCGACCAGGCTGGAAATATCTCAACCTACACATATGACGACAACCATAATCTCATAAGCTTTACCGACGGCACTTTTGATGCGAGCGGCAACCCAAACAAGTCAAGGTTTGAATACGCTGACGGCAAGGTGGTTTCGTTTATCGATCCACTGGGCAACAAGACGACATACAGTTACGATTCTGCAAACAGGCAGATGGTCGTAGCCGATGCCTTAGGCCACAAGACGACCTATACATATAACGAGGCCGGCAACCCGGTCTTCATAGTTGACCCCTTAGGTGCTAAGACATCCTTTGAGTTTGAGAACAACAACCTGATTGCTACCATCGATGCCAAGGGAGGCAAAGCCTCCTACGTCTACGATAGCGCGGGCAACATGGTTGAGACGGTAGACACCTTAGGAAGGATTACCCTTTACGCCTATGACATAAACAACAAACCGATAACAATAACGTATCCAGACAACACAACCACCCGGTATGTCTACGATGAGGCGGGAAACCTTCTTCAGGAGACTGATGCACTCGGCAAGACCACTACTTACACCTATGACGAGTATGGCAACCGCACGAGCACGACCGATGCCTTGGGTGCGACGACTATTTACACTTACGATGAGGCCGGCAATGTTACGAGCGCTACCGACTCAAAAGGGAGCACAACTACCTTTAGCTACGATGTACTTGGCCAGCTGACAACCATAGAAGACCCGCTTGGCAACACCACATCTTACGATTATGATGCATTGGGCAACAGAACATCGGTAACCGATGCAAACGGTGCTACTACCACATACACCTATGATGCAAACGGCCAGGTTGTAAAAGAGATTGATGCCCTCGGGGCAACTACAACCTACACTTACGATGGCAACGGCAATGTTGCGTCTTCTACCGATGATCAAGGAAATACCATTGCATTTGCCTATGATGCAGCCGGCAACAAGGTCTCTGAGACCGATCCATTGGGCAATACTACGGTCTACCAATATGACGCCGCTGGGAATGTGACAAAGACCACTGATCCAGAGGGCAGAACCACAGTGCTCTCCTACGATAGCTTGGGCCAGGTAGAATCAGTATCCACACCAGAGGGTGCAAAGACGGGCTACAACTATGATTCAGAAGGCAACCTAATAGCGCAGACTGACCCTAACGGTGGCACTACAAGTTATACTTACGATAAAAACAACCAGGTAACGGAGACCAAGGATCCCCTCGGTTATCTGGCCAAGTTTGAATACGATGCAAACGGAAACATTACCAAGACGACCGACTTTAACGGGGCATCTTCAACCTCAGTCTACGATGCAGCCGGTAACGTGGTTGCGATTACCGATGCGACAGGTGCCAGCACAAGCTATGTTTATGATGCAACCGGAAATCTGGTAAGCATAACCGATCCCCGGGGAAACAAAACAGAGTACACCTATGATGCTCTTGGCAGAGTTACGGCTGAGACCGACCCATTAGGCAACACCGAGCGCTATGAATTTGACGGTGTGGGCAACCTCATAGCGCAGACCGATGCCATGGGCAACAAATCATCCTATACCTATGATGCTAACGGCAACTTAACAAAAGAGACTGACCCATATGGTAACTCGACGAGCTTTGTCTATGACTCACTGGGCAACCTCACAGCCGAGGTTGACCCGGAGGGCAACAAGACAACCTACACCTACGATGCAAACGGGCAGCTAACTAGCGAGACCGACGGCGAGGGCAATACAGATAAATATACCTACTCAGCAAGTGGGGATCTTACATCTGAGACAAATTCGAGAGGTTTAACTACCAGTTATACTTACGACTCACAGGGCAACGTGTTAAGCGTAACCGACCCGCTGGGAAACACCGAGAAGTACACCTACGACGGCATGGGCAACATGACGTCTGAGGTTGACGGCCTCGGCAACAAAACGACCTACGGGTATGACAAGGGCGGCAATCTTCTCTCTGAGATAGATCCTCTGGGGGCCATAACTAAATACACCTACGATGCCGCCGGTGAGGTGCTCTCCGAGACCGACGCCCTGGGCAATACCACAACGTACGAGTACGATGCCAATGGCAACATCACAAAAGAGACCGACCAATTAGGTAATAGCACAACCTATGCTTACGACCCGATGGGCAATGTAACCAAAGAGGTTGACCCGCTTGGCCGCACGATAAGTCGCGAATACGATGCCGCTGGCAACATGGTTAGCGAGACCAATGCTCTAGGTGAGACCACCCGCTATAGCTATGACGGAAACGGCAACGTTAAGCAGGAAATCGACCCACAGGGCAATATAATCACATATAGCTACGATGCAAACGATAACATCAAGAGCGAAACCGATGCCCTGGGTAACACCACAGCCTTTACCTACGACGGCAACGGCAACATAATTAGCGCAACTGATCCAAGCGGCCTGGTGACCACTTACACCTACGATGCTAACGACAACTTAACCTCCGTTACAGACCCATCTGGAAACACAACCAAATATACCTATGACGGCGAAGAAAACTTAACCTCTGTAACTGATCCCATGGGTCAGGTGACTACCTACACCTATGACGCCAATGATAATCTCGCAAGCATTACCGATTCCTTAGGAAACACAACCAAATACACCTATGATCCAAACGGCCAATTGACAAGCATGACCAATGCAAATGGGCAGACCACAACTTATACCTATGACAAAGCCGGCAAGCTCACGCAGATTACTTATCCAGATGGCTCAACGGTTGAATATACATACAATGCCGCAGGAGATATGGTATCAAAGGTCGATTCCTCCGGCACCACAAGCTACTCTTACGATGCGGCCGGCAAACTCACCAGCCAGACAGAGCCCGATGGAACAAAGGTTGAGTATACCTACAACGGGGCAGGCGACATGGTGGCTAAGAAAGTAAATGGTGAGAGTTCTAACTACTCCTATGATGAGAGCGGGCGCATATCCTCTATGACAATTAGTGGCGGCACCATCTACTTTACCTACGACAAGGCCGGTAACAGAACCTCGATTAAATACCCGGACGGCACAACAACTGCTATGGAGTACGATGCGGCAGGGCGCCTCGCAAAGATAGAGACGACCAACCCATCCGGCACAGCCCTCTCATCTACTACCTACACCTATGACAGGCAGGGCAATCGCATAGAGATAACTAATGAGAAAGGTACCCACAAGTACACTTACGACAAGGCAGGCCAATTAACTTCTGCCACCTACCCTGATGGCAGGAGCGTCTCTTATACCTACGACAAGGCAGGAAACAGAACGAGCCTAGACGTAACTGTTGCGTTTAACGGAGTTGCCCCAAATGGCAAGAAGAAGGGCATAGAGGAGATTGTCCAAGATGTAGTTGCAAGCGGCAAAGTTAGCGGAAACAAGAGCGGTTTAAGAGAGACTATTCAAGCGGTTCTCTTAGGCACATATACTGACGGCAACAAGAGCGGCATCAAAGAGACGATTCTTGCAAGCGTAAATGGATACACGGTAAGTATTGCAACCTACGCTTACAACGAGGCAAGCCAACTAGTAAGAGCCGAATACCCGATTCTGCCCGTAGTATATGAGTATACCTACGACAAGTCCGGCAACATGGTATCAGATGGGCAGAAGGCCTACTCATACGACTCAGAAGGCCGCCTCACAAGCATAAAAGACAAAACCAAGACGATTACCTATACCTACGACGAGAAGGGCTTTAGAAAATCCATATCAGTAAACGGCAAGAAGAGCTTCTTCCACTACGTGGGAGAAAGACTTGCCTACGAGACAGATGCCTCGGGTGCAACCACCAAGAGCTTTGCCTATGACGATGAGGGAAGAGCTGTATCCTTTACCTATTCTGGAGAGACTTACTACTACATAACAGATGGGCAGGCAAGTGTCATAGGGCTGATCGACTCATCTGGAAACCAGATAGTCACATACTCCTACGATGCCTTTGGAAACTTGGCCGATATAGAGGGAGATGTTGGTCTAGCAAAAGCCAACCCGCTAAGATACGCAGGCTACTATTTCGACGAGGATGCTAGCCTATATTATCTTGTCAGCCGCTACTATGACCCATCTATCGGAAGGTTTATCTCAAAAGACAGTGAGCAAGCTGACCCAGTTGATCCTGCAACCATAAATCCGTATACCTACTGTGCAAACAACCCAGTAAACTACTTTGACCCAGATGGAAAAAGATACAAATCCTACCACAAGAAGCAAGCTAAAGAATTCTTTGGAATCAAAAACATGCGCCCCGGGGCAAGCACGAGGGTAAAGTCAAGCAAGAGCACTAAGGCAAAGGGAGAGTTTCATAGCGCAGTATCAAGCCTGTTAAAGAAAAAGGTCACTTACTTTAATGTGGGCAGCCAAAAAGTAAAGGTGACCAAATACGGCAGCCGGTACATGAAGGCCTCAAGCAGGGGTGAAAAACCCAGGCTCTCAAAGAAGGAAAGCAGCAAGAAGACGAAGTATACTAGGGCAAAGAGCAGAGATATAAAGAGCTTAAATAAGGATATTAGGAAGAATAGGGTTAGGGTTAAAGGACAAGTTTCAAGGGGTGCTAAAAGAATGGCTGTAGCCAATAAAGATGAAGTAGGTTTCGAGGAAGGCTACGATGAATTTAAGAAACCAAAGAAACCAAGCACATTAGATGAAATCAAAGATTTCTTCACTGGAGTAGCAAGGTTTGTTTCACTGCCTACTGATCTTATCTATAGAATTGGATGGACTGCTTGGATGAGTGAGAATTATAAGCCTGCAGACCTTGATAAAGCATGCTGGGAATACTATAAATGGGTCAGAGATGGAAAGACACAGGAAGCAAGGGATTTAAGGACTGATGTGCAAGATGCCTTAATGCGTGCTGGCTATCCTGTGACTGAAGATCCCAGCACTTGGGGTTCGATAAAAAAGGAGGAGAAGATACGAATTGTCCAGCTTTATTCAAGGGAATGGAATAAGAGAAAAGCTTACTGGGTGTCGAAGGTGGCAGGTAAATCATGATAATTAGTAGGGTATTTAGCAGGAAGAGAACGTTAATAAGAGCATCTTTAGAGGGGCTTGCTATAACCTATATATTCTATTTTATTGCTAATGCGCCCTCTGCAATTCACTCCTACCTTGAAATGCTGCCGAACGCATCAATGAGAGATCTCATTTTCAGCCTAGAACTTGTCTTCTCGTTCGGTAAGGCAAGTTTTAATAATCCAGCTCTAAATATACTATTTCATTGTTCTTTATCACTCGCATTTTTCTTATACGTGAAGTTGACCACGCACGATGTAACTTTTAAGCAAGGCCTAAAGGCAGCATTGCTGTTATTTCTAGCAAAGTTGATTTCAATTGAGGTTGCGCCACCCGTAGGTATTGGTGTGTTGTGGTCTTCGCCGCTATCTGAAAGTCTAAGTTCAATTTTGGAATGGGCGATTATTATTATACCACCGAACCTAGTTGTTGATTTCCTAATAATAAATTATATATCAACATTAGTTTTAGCTCATATGCGGAAAAGAACTCAACCGATAGCTTGATTAATAAAAATATTAAGGGGGTGTCTGCGCTGCGCCCCAAAAGTTAAACCAATAGGAAGGATTCCTAAGGTGAATGGCGGTATTACACTGTCGCTACTGCAAGCTCTCGCTTGATGAACTCATCCGGCGCAAGGAGAAGAGTAGCAATTGGGCTCACTACAAAGTAAAAGACGAAGATAAAATATACGATCTCTACGATGAGCTAGACCATGGCGCAGGTCACTCTACAACCAACAGAATAGGTGATAAGGTAAAATTTACCTATCATAATAACGTCTTAGGTTTTATGAAGCGGGTTGACGAATAGGCAAAAGCAGAGTACCAAGGGGGCGTCAGACTGTAAAATGTGTAAAGTGTAAAATGGGGCGTTGCTCAGCAACTACAATAGCATATATAAACATTAGCACATATATGCAAACTGTTGATATTTCTTCTACCTATCGCTTAAGCTTTACCCATGCCAAGGCAGCCCAGACTAGATATCCCAGGACTCATCTATCACGTAATCTTTCGAGGGATAGAAGGAAAAGAGATATTCAAGGGCGAGAAGGATTACAAATCCTTTCTTGATAGGCTCTCCTCTTTAGCTGGGGGCGCGGCGCGCGCTTCTTATGATTGCGACCGCTAAATTTATGCCATTATCAGCTTAGCGAGTGGCAAATTGATGGTACGAGACCTATTCTAGCTAATTCAAATTAGGTAGAAAAGTTTAAAATTAGGTAGAAGATAAGAAGGTATGTACATTATGGCAAATTATTTTAATTTGGATTGGCGTTTATTTTTATCGTGGTCGGCAGAAGAGACTTAGCCTGCTATGCTTAGGGATGTTGCCTTATAAGTACTCGCCATAATTATACCAGAGGATCATACCAGAGGAGCCGAAGTAGGCATTTATTTAAGCTCCACTTACTGTTTGCAGTTGTCTGTTTATGCTAGTATTGGCTTTAAGGGCAAACTGTAAAGCATATAGTCCATACTAGTATTTACAACCGATTTTTTATGCTAATATTAGGCGTATAAATAGGAAACTACGACATAGTATTTGCAGTTTAACCGGAGCAGGTAAGGGAACATAATCTTCAGTTTTTTTGTTTGCAGTACGGCTCTGCGACTGAAGCGGAAGGCATGAATTTTTTCGGGGGATTTTTAGGAATCTTAATCGCGCTTTTTCTTATCGTCTTTGGCGTTCTTCTTCTGCTGTCTAACTTAGGCATCATCGCTATAAGCCCCGGTGAGATCTTTTCCATTACCTGGCCGCTTATATTGATCCTGCTTGGTCTCTACATTATCTGGCGGCACATCTACCCGATGTCCCGACCGGGTGCCGTAAGTCTCTCAGAGAGTTTGGGTGGGGCCGCAAAGGCGGATATAACGCTTAACTTTGGTGCCGGTGAGCTTACGATAGGTCCGCTTATCAGTGAAGATAAGTTGTTGGAGGGAAAATTTCTTGTAAAACCGGATAAGACCGTTCGTAAATTAGGTTATACGCTTGAAGTCAAGTTGCAGCGGACTCAATGGGTATACCGGCCGTTTATGTTCCGTGCAGGGGATAATTGGCAGGTTAACCTTTCAACTAAAACCCCGCTTGTCCTGAGAGTAAACGCGGGCGCGGCTCGTGCGCTCATCGATTTAACGGAGAACCTGGTCGAGCTGGTAGAGTTGAGTACTGGAGCAAGCGATGTTACGCTTCATCTGCCGAAGGCATCCGGTTTTACCCGGGTGGTAATCAAGGGTGGGGCGACTGATGTGAAAGTCGAGATACCCGCAGGAGTCGCCGCACGGATAAGCTCGACCCAGGCGCTTAGCTCTCTAAATATTGATGAAGAGCGGTTTCCTGGGAGCGGGACTATGCATGTCTCACCGGATTACGAGACCGCAAAAAATCGAGTAGATATCGAAATTAGTACAGGTGTTTCGAGTATAACGGTGAGGTAAAAGTTCGAATCATGAATTTCGAATGATGAATTATTAAATGTAGTAGCAGCCCTTTGGAGCCGCTAAATAGCAGGGCTAAAGTCCTGTACTACGACTACGGGCCAAGAGCTAGGAGCTAACAAATGACTGAGGAAGAGCGTGGGGAAGAGCAAAAAAAACAAGAGGCTAGAAAGCGGGGGATGCGGGGTAGCATCATCGTTGGCCTTGTGCTCGTAATCATAGGCGTGATCTTTCTCTTAAACAACTTTTATCCCAACCTCGGTTTTGCCAGACTTTGGCCGGTACTTATCATCTTTTGGGGACTGGCGGTCTTTATAAACGGTTTTTTCCCCCCAATCAGTACATCTCGCTTGCTAAGCGGCATCTTTATCGGGACAATCGGCGTTATATTGCTCTACAACACCCTGGGGATAGTCCCATATACTTTCTGGATAAACATCATAAACCTCTGGCCAGTGCTGCTTATCGCGGCCGGTCTAGCAATCCTTGCAAGCGTGGTCAGAAGCCGCATCTTGGCTGCTCTTCCACAGCTCCTTATTATTCTGACGCTGATATTTGCGCTCATCTATCAGGGAACTATTTTTCGCGGGGCTGATGGGAGCGGTTTTAAGTTTAGCCGCGATATACCTAGCGGCATCACGAAAGGAACGGCCACGGTAGATTTCCCGGTAGGAGAGCTTAACTTAGGTGCGACGGATAAGCTCTATGATATCGATGCGCGTGAGTTCGCCACCAAGAGAAGACCTCAGCTTAGCTTTACCAAATCTGGTCCGACCGTCGAGCTTCGAATCGCCCCTAACCCAATCACGAGTCGATTTGTTGTGGGAAGCAGAGCGCGCAGGTGGAGAGTGCTTCTATCTAGGGATTTGGAATGGACACTTGACGTTGATAACAGCGTTTCTACATGCTGGCTCGATTTAAGTGACTTGAAGGTGACCAAACTATCTCTTAAGAGTGGCGTTGGAAATAGCACTGTTCGGTTTGGGGATAAGGTAGACGAGGCCAATGCGGATATAGATGCCGGTGTCTCAGGGATTCGTCTTGAGATGCCAAAGTCAGCCGGTATTAGGGTTAGAACTAATGGGGGACTCTCATCGACCCGCTTTGAAAACATCGACCTTAGACGGGTCAATACAACAGGTAATGCTGTATATGAGACACCCAACTTCGATAGCGCCGCAAGGAAGATAATAATCGATATCAACTTAGGGATATCTAGTTTTATAGTCCGGGGATATTAAGGGGTGAGAGGGTTGGGAGAGAATAAACCCCCCAAAGTTAGTGAGCAGCAAGCCCGGGAGGCTCAAGCAAAAGAGGCACCTAAAGAGCCAAGGAAGCTATACCGTTCTCGCAGGAACCGGGTCATCGCTGGCGTTGCTGGTGGCCTTGGAGAATACCTGGGGATCGACCCGGTGGTCATACGAATACTTTGGGTTCTATTTACACTGCTGGCGGGTAGTGGAATACTTGCCTACATAGCCGCCTGGATAATCATGCCCGAGAGGCCGTCTGACACGGCCGAGCCGACTATTCCGGAGAGGACCCCAGGTCAAATCGGGCTTCTCATCGGTGTTGCCTTGGTCGTGCTTGGAATTTGGTTTTTTCTTACCAATCTGGGCCTTGTTCCAACCCAGTTTTTCTTCGTTTATAACTTGTTTAGACAGGTCTTCTGGCCCATGCTCTTGATTTTGATCGGCATTCTCATCATCGTTGTGGCCAACCGGAGAGAAGCAGTCACGCCATATTCTCAAGGAAAACCGCTTCATAGATCCAGGTCTAACAGGATGCTAGCCGGTGTTGCCGGGGGTCTAGCCGAGTACTTTGGAGTTGATATATCGCTAGTTCGTCTGGCTTTTGTTGTGTTATTATTCACCCCGCTGTCTCCCGCCGTGATAATAGCCTACATCATATTCGCCGTAGTCATACCAGAGGAGCCGAAGTAGGTATTTATTTAAGCTCCACTACTGTTTGCAGTTGCCTGTTTATGCTAGTATTGGCTTTAAGGGCAACTGTAAAGCATATAGTCCATACTAGTATTTACAACCGATTTTTTATGCTAATATTAGGCGTATAAATAGGAAACTACGACATAGTATTTGCAGTTTAACCGGAGCAGGTAAGGGCATAGAATATGAATCCTTTCGGGAGATTTATTGGAAGATTGGTTGCTCTTCTCTTTATCTTAACTGGAGCTGTTCTTCTCCTTGGCAACCTTGGATTTATAGTTGCCGACCCCTTTAAATTAGCTGCTGACCTTTGGCCGGTTCTTCTAATTATCATTGGCCTTTACTTTATCTGGCTGCGCCTGCGCCCCGCAGGCAAACCAAAGAGTGTGGTGCTTGCGGAGAGCTTAGGGGATGCCTCGAGAGCTGACATTAATGTCAACTTTGGGGCGGGTGCACTTATCATTAACCCCTTAAAGAAAAGCGATAATCTCTTCGAAGGAGATTTTCTTATGAAACCAGAGAAGCTGGTGAGAAGGTCGGGCAGTTTTGCGGAGGTCAAACTTCGCTATCTTCAGTGGCCTTTTCTATCTTTTTTCTCCTGGTCGGAAGATGACTGGAAAGTCGGGTTATCTACTAAAATACCGTTGAGCCTGCGCCTTAATACCGGCGCAAGCCGGGTCGTCGCCAACTTAACCGACAACAAAATCGAAACACTTGACCTTAACACAGGAGCAAGCGACGTGGTGCTGAAGCTTCCCAAAGCATCCGGATACACTCGAGTTTTAGTTAAGGGTGGGGCGACGGATATCAAGTTTGACGTTCCTAAAGGTGTTGCCGCCAGGATAAAGTCGACAGGCACACTTAGTTCTCTAAAAGTTGATGAGAAGAGGTTCCCAATGAACGGCTCTTTGTTCGTATCCCCGGATTTTGATTCCGCCCAGAACAAAGTCGACATAATCGTAAGCGCTGGGGCCTCAAGCATAACGGTCTCGTGAAAGAGAGTCTAAAGAGCAATAGTTTTGAATTTCGAACCTTTAATTAAAGATAATTTTTAGAGGAAATCATGGCAAAGAGATCGCAGACTCTAAAAGAAGAGGGATTTGGACCAAAAGGCATAGATAAGATTTCGAGGAGTTTTATGCCCGAGGAGAGCGCTTACCCAATGCGCGAGAAGCGGGCACGTGGAGCGCGAGGGGGCCTGGCAATCGGGCTTATCTTTATAAGTCTGGGAATAGTGTTCCTTATCGACAGATTTTTTATAGGACACGGCCTTCTTGGCAAAATATGGCCGTCTGTAATTATCACCTGGGGTATTGCCGTTTTTCTGTCCGGCTTTTTACCGCCTTTTAATCTTTTAAGGTTACTTGAGGGAGGTTTGATCGGTACAGTTGGAGCCATTCTTCTCTTTAATACACTTGGCAAAGCTCCGTTCAGTTTTTGGCTTGATGCGCTGGCTCTCTGGCCGGTTTTTCTTATAGCTTTTGGCTTTATTATCCTAGGTACGGTAAACCACAGTATGTTGTTTAGGTCATTTGCGCCGCTTACAATTATTATAGCTTTGATCTTGGCGTTTGCTTACCACGATGTGATTTTTAAGGATAACGGCGTTACTAACTTTAGCTTTAGCCGCGGCATGATAAAGGGAATCAAAAAGGGAACTGCTAAAATTGACCTTGGCGTAGGCAGGCTATATCTGGGTGCTACCGGTAAATTGTATAAGATTAATGCAAAGGAGTTTGCGGGCAAGGCAACCCCCGCATTTCATTTTAATAAGAAAGGCTCATCTGTGAGTTTAAAGATAAAACCGCAGAATAGCACTCGTGTGGTAGCAGGGCAAAGGGAGCGCGAATGGTCGGTGTTTCTCTCCCGTGATACCGAGTGGGACTTAAATATAAAATCGGGAGTATCCAGGTCAGATATCGACCTTAGCAGACTTAAAGTTAGCAGTCTCAATCTTGAAGGTGGGGTTGGTAATATTGCCGTGCGCTTTGGTGATAAAAATAAAAAGACGAAAGCAAAAATCAACGCTGGCGTCTCACAACTGAAGCTTCTCATTCCCAAGTCTACTGGAGTGAGGTTGAAAATCAATAGGGGTCTTTCAACGAGTGATTTTCGCAATATCTCTCTTCGAAGAGTTGGCGAAGGCAATACCAATAGTTTTGAGACACCTGATTTTGACCAAGCAGCCAAAAAGCTTGATTTAGATATTGATGTAGGGATCTCTAACTTTTTAATTGAGGGATATTAAGGAGTGAGGAGCTTGTCAGAGACCAATTCCTCTGAGCTGCAAAAACCTAAAATAACTGAACTGCCAAAAATTAACGCTTCCGATTCAGTTCCTGATTTAGTTCCTGATAGCCTAGGGATTGATCCTAAGTCGACTAAAGAAGAAAAAAAGAGTAAAAAGAGTAACGTCTTAAGCATTCACAAAGATAGGGCAGGGCTTGATGAAGAGGAGCCTCAGCAGGTTAAAAAAAGGGAGAGACCTAAGAAAAAAACATCTGCCGTTAAGGGGCAGGTTAAGGAGGAAAGCCCGCTAAAGGATAAGGAAAAATTCGAGGCACTCGCTAAGGCAGTTAGTAAGCAGACGAGCACAAGAGAAAAGATGGAGGTAGCTTCTGAGTCCAAGGCCGCTTCAAGGACAAAGGCAGACCCTAAGCCCAAATCTAAGCAAAAACCAAAATCCAGACCAAAAGTAGAAATCGAAGTTGAAGAAATAATCGATTCTCGCAGGCTTTATCGATCCAGAAGTAAAAGGATAATTGGTGGTGTTGCAGGTGGAATTGGCGAATATCTCGGAATCGATCCAACAATAGTGCGGGCCGTCTGGGCGATATCTGCTCTTATTGGCGCAGGTATAATCGCTTATATTATAGCCTGGATGGTTATCCCGCTGCGTCCGGCGGGGGAGAGGTCTCCCGATATCCCAGAGGCTGCTGTAAGTGAAGCCGGCCTGGTAATAGGCCTTGCTTTGGTTGGGCTGGGGGCTTGGTTCCTTCTTGCTAAGCTCGACCTTATCCCACCGCAGCTTTTTGTGGCTCTAAAATTTCTCAGACAGGCTTTTTGGCCTGTTGCTTTAATTCTTACAGGAGCGGTTGTTATAATTGCGACCAGTCGAGGTTACGGCATAACACTTTCGTCACGCGGAAAGGTTCTCTACAGATCGACTCGAAACACTAAAGTCGCCGGTGTTGCCGGCGGCATCTCGGATTATTTTGGAATAGACGCTACGCTTGTCCGCCTTGCCTGGGTCGCACTTACTCTCGCATCGGTTCCGGCAGGCATAGTCGCATATACCGTAGCGGCTGTGATGATACCGAAAGAGCCAATAAACTAAGCTCTAGGATTAGAGTTTAGGACCCGTAGCTTTTTAGCCGTAGCTTTTTAGCCTGCAATAGACCCGCGTTATGGCATAATTTAGAGAAGGTATTTCCTGCAAGCTCTCGAATATAATACTTATGACCATTTACTCATATTCCAGATTGGGAGCCTTTAAGGATTGTCCGCTCAGGTACAAGTTTCGCTATATAGATGGGATTAAGCGGCCCTTTGAGTCGATCGAGGCTTTTATGGGAAGCCGTATCCATGAGGTGCTTGAGAAACACTATATTGATTTAAAGCACCAGAAGCTAAACACTGTTGAGGATCTGCTAGCCGACTTCGAGAGCAGATGGCGCACGGAATGGCACGGAGACGTTGTTATAAGAAAAGCGGATTACACGGCAGATAACTATTTTGAGATGGGCCGTAAATGCATACGAGACTACTACGAGCGTTACTATCCCTTTGATCAGGCGGTAACGCTTGGGCTTGAAAAGAAAGTTGAGTTTTCCCTTGATCCTGAGGGCTGCTATCGGATGGTAGGGTATATTGATAGGCTGGATCAGCGTGCCGACGGTACATATGAGATCCACGACTACAAAAGTTCTGGCTCCTGCCCAGACCAGCGCTACTTTGATAGTGACCAGCAACTTGCCCTGTACCAGGTAGCACTGGGTCAAATATTTTCGGATGTGCGGGATGTCGAGCTTGTTTGGCACTACCTTCTTTTTAATAAGGAGTTTCGCTCAACAAGAACACCCGAGGCACTTGAGCAGCTTAAGGTGGATATGATCAATCTTATTAAGACAATAGAGACCACTGAGGAGTTTAGGCCGGTCGAATCTGCGCTTTGCGATTGGTGTGATTACCCCGATCTTTGCCCACGTAAAAAGCATTTTTATATTATAGAGCAGTTGCCTGTAAATGAGTACTTAAATGAGCCGGGATTGGTCCTTGTAGACAAACTTACTGAACTTAAGGCTGAAAAGGATTCGTTTGTAAAAGATATTGAATCTAAGATAGCTAAGGTTGAAGAAGCCATTGTCGAATATGCCAAACGAGAGGGTATGGATGTTATCCGTGGCTCTACAAAGAAGGCAAAAGTAAAGGTTGAGGAAGTTGAGAAATACCCGGCTTCGGGAACGAAAGAGCGGGCCGAACTCGAAGCTATTATATCTCTTGCCGGTAAGTTAGACGATGTCCTGTCCTTTGATATAAGAAAACTTGCCAAAGCTGTTAAGTCGAATGCCTGGGAGCCTGACCTTGTGGCAAAAGTTAAAGAATTCGGAACGAGGGAGGAAAGGCATTCCGTATCACTATCTAAGCTTAGTGAAAAAGACCTGCTACTTGAAGAAGAGATCAGGGATTAGTGTCTTGGATCTTAATCCAGGAGTTAAGTTAAAAAGAAAAGGCTTCTTTCCGGGGGCAATATGAATAATTCAGACGTGGTAAAACTGCCCGAGTTTAGATACAGCGGGGGCATATCGGTCGAAGAAGCTTTACTGAGGCGGAGGTCATACAGGCGGTACAAAGATGAGCCTCTAACACTGGCTGAGGTAGGACAGCTTCTTTGGGCTGCTCAGGGTATAACGAGGCCGGAGAAGGGTTTTAGGACGGCACCTTCTGCAGGCGCGCTTTTTCCGCTCGAGATTTACCTGGTAGCGGGAAATGTAAACCATCTGCCAAAAGGAGTTTACAAATATAAACCCCGAGGCCATGAGATTATAAAAACCATAGATGGTGATCTAAGGGATAAGCTTGTTGGTGCCGCACTTGGACAGTCGTTTATTGCAAATGCCCCCATAAGCATTGTTATAGCTGCAGTTTACGAGCGGACAACTTCTCGGTACGGGAAAAGGGGAATAAGGTATGTATACATGGATGCAGGGCTTGCCGCCGAGAATGTTTACCTACAGGCGGTTCCAAATCTGGGGACTGTTTTTGTGGGTGCTTTCGACGATGATGCAGTTAAATCGCTTCTGAAGCTTCCGGATGGTGAATATCCGCTTTGTATATTGCCGGTGGGGCGAGTGTAGAGTGTAGAATTGTAGGCAAAAAATGGGCTCACTTATGCGAGCCCATAGTTGAAAAAAGCTTTTTTCAAATCAGGCGGTTCTGCGTACCTTGCTTACTACTCCTGGGCATGCGAAAACATCCCTTTCGGATTCATAGTCTTCATGCTCGCAGGCTCTTAAGATTTCTCTCATAGTCATTGTCTTCCCGGCAAGCAACTCAACTTCTCGGTCACCTATGCGCCTGATAAGCGACCTTTTGGTGGTTGGAAATTCTACGTCTTTTAGTGCTGCCACAATAGATTTATAGACCATGTGGCAAACCTCCTTTCGGCTTTAGACTCGTTTGGCATACCTTATCAGTTATTCTTTTTACCCACATTTTCTGATGAATAAAGCTTTATTCATATGCGGTAACTATGTATGTGAGGCTACCATTCCTATCTGGCTTGAATCCTCTGCTCTCTTGCGTGATAAGAACTTCTAATAAGGGGGCCGGATTCGACATGGGAAAAACCCATCTGGTAGCCGACCTTCTCAAGCTCCTTAAACTCTGCAGGCACGTAGTATTTGGCAATTGGAAAATGCTCTTTTGATGGGGCAAGGTACTGGCCGATAGTTATCATATCGCATCCATGGCGTCTTAAGTCGGCCATCACCTCAATAAGCTCGTCCATATCTTCGCCCAAACCGACCATGATTCCAGATTTGATAAGGCCGGTAAAGCCCATGTTCTTTGCTATTTCAAGTAGTTTCAGTGAGCGCTCATAGTTTGCTGCACGCCTTATTTTTGGATAGAGGCGGGGGACGGTTTCAATGTTATGGTTTAAAACGTCCGGGTTTGCTTCGGTAACCAGCTTTAGAGCCTGCCAATTACCGGCAAAATCGGGGATCAGTACCTCGATAGCGCATTCCGGTGCGGTTTTCCTTATTTCTCTTACTGTTGCTGCAAAAATGCCAGCCCCGCCGTCAGCTAAATCATCTCTTGTAACGGATGTAATAACAGCATATCTTAACCCAAGACTTGAAACTGCCCGGGCTACATTTGAAGGCTCGGCAGGGTCGGGAGGCAGGGGTTTACCGCTGTCAACCAGGCAAAAACGGCAGTTACGTGTACATTTATCGCCAAGGATAAGAAAGGTTGCCGTCTTAGATTCAAAGCACTCATAAATATTAGGACAGCCGGCTTCCTCGCAAACTGTATGAAGTTTAAGATGTCTTAATGTGTTTTTAACAAACCGGTAGTTTGGACCTTGCGAGAACCTTACCCGTAAGTGTTGTGGTTTGCGCTCAATGTTATCTGCCATTTGTCACCCTCTACTGTCAACCTGCAGCTCGGGAATCCTGGATCGGGGACTCTTTAATTATTTTAAGCAACATATCTTTGCTGATCGGTACAGGATCAAACCCAAATACGTCGGCGAAACTCTTTATGACCAGCTTTTGGATGAGCAGCATCGGGACTTTTTTCCCAATTATCTTGGAGAGCGACGTCACACCTTTGTCTCTAATCCCGCAGGGTACTATCCCGCAAAAATAGGAGAGGTCTGGCGATACGTTAAGGGAAAAACCATGCTTTGTAATGCCGCGCGTTACCCGAATACCGATCGCGGCAAGCTTTTCGAAACCAAACCAAACACCCGGATAGCCCGGTAGCCTGTCTGACTCTATCCCTAAAGCTGCAATGGTTCTTATTAATACCTCCTCAAGTTTATATAGATAATCCTTTATCTTTGTGATGCCGCCTATGTTGATTATTGGATAGCCGACCAATTGTCCAGGTCCATGGTATGTTATGTCGCCACCCCGATCGGTTAGTACTAGGCTTACGCCGGACTTTCTCATCTCTTCATCGCTTATCAGAAGGTGGGATGGGTTAAATCGTCTTCCTGTCGTATATATGTGGGGATGCTCAAGAAGCAGCAAAATATCCGGTATCTTTGACTCAAGACGAAGCACAACCAGATCCGACTGCAACTCCAGCGCATCTCGGTAATCCATTTGTCCGAGCTCCGCGACCCAGCACACGTTCATTTCTATTTTTCCTCGCGATCTAAGACGCTTCTTTGATACTTAATCTTTCCATTGAATAGCCAATAGAAACATATAGTTTCTAACCATCAGTTCTAGCTGTTAGCTATCAACTCTCAGTTAATTTCTTGATACCGTCGGCTTTGAGCCGATAGCTTTTCACATCAGGCTTGCCAGGTCCGGGGTAAAATCCCACGTCTCAAGGTTATGCTTGATGCGGTTTAAAAATTGTGCCGCCATAGCTCCATCGATTAGCCTGTGGTCGTATGAAAGCGGCATAAAAACCATGTGCCGGATTGCAATAGCCTCGTCGATTACAACTGGCCTTTTTTGAATAAGCTCAAGGCTTAATATAGCTACGTTGGGCTGGTTTATTATCGGCGTCTGTATGATAGATCCGTAAGAGCCTGGGTTGGTAATAGTAAACGTAGACCCAACTACCTCGTCCGGTTTTAATTTTCCCGTTCTTGCTCTCTCTGCGAGGTCATAGACTGCGCGGGCTATTCCTATCAAGTTCATCCGGTCAGCATCCTTAACAACCGGCACTATCAGCCCATCCTCAATGGCGACTGCTATACCAAGGTTGATATAGTCATGTAATGCAATGTGATGTTCATCAACGATTCTGGCATTTACCAGGGGAAAGTTCTTCAGGGCATCTATTGTGGCTTTAGCAACGAAGGGAAGATAGGTGAGCGAGAACCCTTCGCGTTTCTTGAAGTTCTCTTTAACCTTATCCCGCTGCTTAACCACGCTTGTCATATCAACCTCAACTATAGCCGTCACCTTTGCCGCTGTGTGCCAGCTATTGATCATATGCTTGGCTATCTCATGCCTTATGTGCGGCGTTTCGACAATTCTCTCACCTGGAAGGCTCGGTGCTTGAGGCGCTGGCGTTGGTTTGACCTCAGGTGCTGGAGGAGCCTCGGTTGGCTGCTCAGCCTTCATGGCTGCCATACCGGGTATCTCGCGTTCCGGGATTTCCGCTGATGGCATAGGAGCTAGTGATATTGGAGGCGCCTTAGCTATCGGTGGCTTAGGCGGACCAGGTGCTGCCGCCCGTTGCAGCTCGATATATCTTTCAACGTCTTGTCTGGTTATTCTTCCTCCTGCGCCGGTGCCAGTTACTTTAGACAGGTCTATATTATGCTCACGCGCCAATTTTCGCACGACTGGTGATATAAATCCTACCTCGGGTTTCACCTCGGGTGGTTTTGCCTCAGGTACGGCAGCAAGGGGAGCCTTCTCAGCGGCAGGTTTAGGTGGCGGAGCTGCTGCCTCTGGCGGTTTTTTCTCTGGAGCAGGCACCCCCGGTTTTGCTGTCTCATCTATTAACGCAAGATCGGCACCTACAGGCACGGTTTCGTCTTCCTGCGCGATAATTTTTGTTACTTTACCACTTGCGGGGGCGGGTAGCTCGGTTTCAACTTTAGCTGTTGATACCTCAACTATGCTTTCATCCTTGTTTACGAAATCGCCTTCTTTTTTAAGCCACTTAATAATGGTCCCCTCGGTAACTGTCTCACCGAGTCGGGGCATTGTTAAAGGAATTGTCATATCAAAAACACTCCCAATTAGTCTATGCTCACGTTTATTGCACTTTTACAGTGCCGAAGTCTTGATGTACCAAAGTGCTAATGCCTGCACTCTAAAACATTGACACTTTAAGACCTTAATTTAATATGCCGACAATCTATCTATTGCATTCATCACATCATCCACCTGCGGGAGGAAGTAATCCTCAAGAGGCGGACTGTAGGGTACCGGCGCATCTGGGGACGAAACCCTAAGTATTGGGCCATCCAGACTTTCAAATGCTTCTTCAGCGATGATAGCCGAGACTTCTGCGCCGATACCTAATGTTCTTGTGTCTTCATACAACATGATTGCCTTATTTGTTTTAGCGACCGAATTAAGTATAGTTTCCTTGTCTAAGGGATAGATAGTTCTCAAATCGACTACCTCGACAGAAATACCTTTCTCCTGTGCTTTCTCAGCGGCCGCGAGAGCAGTCTGCACCATAGCTGCATAGGTGACGATCGTAACATCGTTACCTTCCCGTTGCACGTCGGCTTTGCCTATGGGAACTGTGTAATCCTCGGTCGGGATTGGTTCCTTTAAGCGGCGGTAAAGGTATTTATGTTCAAAGTAGATGACCGGGTTATTATCTCGAATAGCTGCCTTTAAAAGCCCCTTAGCGTCGTAAGGAGTAGCGGGCATAACTACTTTTAATCCCGGCACATGAGCAAACCATCCCTCAGGGCTTTGGCTATGAAATGGACCTGCCCTTAAACCTGCTCCCGAGGGTGCCCGCATTACCATGGGCACAGCATCGCGTGTGCGGTAATGGTATTTGGCTGCAACGTTAACAATCTGATCCCATGCGCACGATATAAAATCGGCATATTGGTATTCGACTATGGGGCGCATGCCCATAAGCGCCGCACCTACTGCCATACCGGTGAAAGCTTCTTCTGCTATCGGCGCATCTATTATTCTTTCAGGGCCAAAGTGGTCTAAAAAACCTTTAGTCACCTTGAACGCGCCTCCATAGACTCCGATATCCTCTCCTATGATGAATATGCTTGGGTCG
This sequence comes from Bacillota bacterium, assembly GCA_023511485.1. Lineage (NCBI taxonomy): Bacteria > Bacillati > Bacillota > Bacillota bacterium. Next base: position 25,895 of record JAIMBH010000022.1, read on the forward strand.
CGCTCCATCTCTTCCCAAAGGGCTTGGGATATCGCATCAATAAAGAGTGTCTCTTTCTGGCCATCTTGGTTTGGGTTAGGCTGCATAGACATCCTCGATGGCCTCCTTTCCTTCCGGGTAAGGACTGGATTCAGCAAAACTGACCGCATCTTCAACAGCTTCATTTACCCGGTTTATGATTTCTTGTTTTTGCTGATCGTTTAATAAATTGCGTGAGACCAGGTAATTCTCAAAGCGAACAATCGGGTCTCTTTTCGTCCATAGGTCGATTATCTCTTTTGCCACGTAAGTTGCGGGGTCGTGACCGGCGTGGCCGCGCATGCGCATCGTTTTTGCCTCAATCAGGGTAGGGCCGCCACCCTCGCGTGCTCTCTCGACTGCCTTCTTTGTTTCCTGGTAGCACTCGACGACATCATTGCCATCAACTACCACGCCGGGGATCGCATAGGCACAAGCCCTATCGGCGACATTTGCCACCTTCATTTCTTTGTAAACCGGGGTGGAATACGCATAACCGTTGTTGATGACTACAAAGACAACTGGTAGATTCATGACAGATGCGACATTTATCGCTTCATGCCAGTCACCGACCGATGTTGCGCCCTCACCACAGTAGGCCATTGCTACGCGTTTTTCCTTGCGTAGCTTAAAAGCAAGCGCAGCCCCCGCTGCTACCGGATAAAAATCAGGGAGCATACTTACGGTTGCAAACGTCCCGCGCTTTAAATCGCCCTGGTAGTTATCTTCTCCTTTGCCATGTGTTAAGCTGTTTGCTCTGGCATAATGCTGTAAAAATACTTCTCTTGGGGTAATACCTCTTGGCAGCTGTGCCATCATATCTCGGTGGGTGGGGGCGAGCACATCTCCGGGCTCAAGGGCGTAAGATGCCCCGATTTCTATAGCTTCCTGTCCGGTTCCAAGATAAATTGCCCCGGGAAGCCTTCCGCCCTTGTAAAGGAGGTTGAGGCGGTCTTCGATTGCACGTCCAAGCCGCATGAGGTAGTAGACATCTAGCAACTCTTTTGCTCCAAGTTCTAATGGCTTAACTTGCATACTCTTACCTCCCAATATTTTAAGGTCCAGGGTTTCAGGAGCCGGGTCAAGAAAAAGACCCGGGAACCCTGCCCTCTGACCCCTATAACGAATGCAATGGCTTATTCGCTAACTTCAGCACTGTCTCACCAATCGATTCGGCATACGTAGGATGCGGGTGCAAGAACTGTGCTACATCTTCAGCAGTCGCCTCCCAATTAGTAATAAGCATTGCCTCCGAAATCAAATTGACTACGTCAGGTCCTATAAGGTGAACGCCAATTATAGGACCCCCTTTTATGGCGATCATTTTTGCAAACCCAGTATCATCTTTATCAATCGCAGACCTTGGTACTGCCTGGAAGGAAAGGCCAACCGTTTCGATTTCAAATCCAGCTTGTCTAGCTTCATCCTCTGTATAGCCGACTTTTGCCAACTCCGGATATCCGAATATGTATATTGGAATTTGCTTTAAGTTGAGCTTGGGCGGGTTTAAGCCAGCGATTGCCTCAACCGCATGGATTCCTTCTGAGAAGGCAAAGTTAGCATATTGAGGGTTAAACGTAACATCGCCAACAGCATAAACTCCTTCAATATTTGTTTTCATATCGCTATCGGTGTCTATAAAACCGTCTTTTGTTTTAAGCCCCAGCGTTTCGGTATCGATATTGTCAAGGTTTGCGGTTCTCCCGACGGTCACCAGCACTTTATCCGATGCTACAGTTTTAACTTCGCCGGTGTTTTGAAGTTCAATTTCTATCTGGACTTGGTTATCGATTATTGCAGCCGCCTGTATTTTTGCCTGTGTGTGAATATTGATACCCCGCTTAGAAAATATTCTTTCTAACCGTTTTGCTATGTCTGCGTCTTCTCTAGGTAGCAGGTGAGGGGCAATATCTATAATCGACACCTCGGAGCCAAAGCTTTTAAAAAGGGAAGCAAACTCAACTCCATATGCGCCACCGCCGACTATGGTTATCGACCTGGGCACCTCGTTTATCTCAAGAGCCTGCGTTGTATCTATTGTCATATCCGGACTTCTCTCCAATATGGGGATGCTTCGCGGGGAAGAGCCGGTTGCGATAATAACGTTTTCTGCGCGTACCGTCTGCGCGCCAGCCTCACCATCGACTCTAACCAGTCCTGGCTCATCAAAGGTGGCAAGGCCTTTAATAACATCAACTTGATGCTGTTTGAAAAGAGTTCTAAGGCCCATATAAAGCCGATTAACGGCGACCGATTTGGCTTTTTGAACGCTTTGCCAGTCATATGATACACCTTCGGTTTTAATCCCAAACTTATCAGCCCGTCTGGTCATCTCGAGTACCCTGGCACTCTGCAGCAGGCTTGTAGTCGGGATACATCCCCGGTGAACGCAGGTGCCGCCGACTTTGTCCTTCTCTATAATTACCGGTCTGAGACCGATCTCGGCAGCCCGGAACGCAGAGGCGTACCCGCCGGGACCGCCTCCTATAATCGCAATGTCGTAAATAGCTTCGCTCAACTTTCAATACCCCCTGAACTAGGGACATAGTTTCTCTTTAATCCTTCGCAATACAGGATTCTTAAATATTACCCGTTGACGAAAGCCGCTAATCTCGTGTAAAAGATGCTGGCTAAGCCAGCCCAGTAAACCATAACTTTTAATCATAAATAACGTGAGCTGTATTAGCGTTGAGTTGGCGTAACTGTTAGATATATTCCCTGAATGGAAATTTAGTATAGAGCATGATCAAAGCTGCGCTCTAATAGCATCTGGTGGATAAATAATTTTAGAAAGGGCTGTAATGCATGGATATTCTAATCATAGGGAGCGGTTTCGCCGGGATTGAGGCCTCTTTTCTACTCAGTGAATTGCCGGGTCTGGATGCGGATATAACCGTTGTCAGCTTGGACAATGAAATGGTATTTACCCCAAGCCTTATTTGGCTGCCGCCGAAGCGCAAGTTGCTTGGTGATATATCGTTTGACCTCAAGCCTATTTTCAATAGGAAGGGGATCAATTTCTATATCGGTGAGGTTGTCTCAGTTGAGCCCCAGGACAATAAAGTAGTGCTGGCCAGCGGGCTTGAACTTGGTTATGACTACCTGATAGTTAGCGCCGGATGGAAACCCAAGAGAAGCCATGTAAGGGGACACAAAAACGTCTTATTTCCATGCGCGCTGCGGGATGTGCTTGAGCTAACCCGCATAATAGATGAGATGGATGGCGGAACGATTACTTTCGCAATCGAGGGTGAGAGGCCTGGGCCGGGCGCGGAATACCTAGGCTGGATACATGTCTATTTGAGTGAGAAGGGGATAAGAGATCGTTTTGACCTCCATCTTGCCGAGGAGAAGCACAGGCTGTTGATCCACCTTGGTAGGGAGGCCTGTGATTTGCTCACCGAGGACTTTAGACGCTGTGGAGTAACCCTTCATCTTGGCAGGAAGCTGGCTGAAGCAAGGCCCGGTATAGCGGTTCTAGAGGATGGTCTCGAAATACCATCGGATGTAATCTGTTCGGTTGGTAAAGTGGAGGCACCTGATTTTCTTCAGAAACTGAAGTTTTCTACCGCTGAGGGATTTATGCCGGTGAATGAGGATTTGTCATGCAAGAGTTACGATAATATTTTTGTTGCTGGCGACGCTGCCGACTTTGGTCGGGTAAATGTTCCCAAAGTTGCCCATGTTGCGTTAGAGCAGGGGCAGGTGGCAGCAAGAAATGTTTATGCTGCGATAACGGGTAGCAAAAAACAAAAGTATGATGCCGAGCATGCTTTTGCAAATTTCTATATATTGTCTGATTTTGGTGTGACAGCTGTATTGGCCAAGAATTATAAAATCATAGACTATGGAGAGCACCTCTCGAGTCTTAAAGAAGCAATCGAGCGATATTATATATACACGCACAAAGCGGGGATTCCGTGGAAGCTTATTTAAACTTCGTTTATTAATGTCTATCTATACGGTTATATGGTGTCAAAGTGCCAACATATTTTACTTTGGCACGCCAAGACATCCAGACCTGCTTTTTTTAGATGACACAACCAAACGTATCTTATAAAATATATTTGTAATCTATGCGCCGCTTTTGTTTGGTTACGATCAGGCGTGCTCATTGATGCAGGAGGGGCGTTGACAGAAGAAAATGTACACTTGACAATCAAACAACTGCCGCCTGAGCTAAGGCCAAGAGAAAGGCTGATCCAGTTCGGTGCAGGCAGTTTGTCAAATGCAGAATTACTGGCTATAGTATTGGGTACTGGCACAAAAAATAAGACTACGGTTCAGCTAAGCGAGAAGTTGTTGTCTCACTTTCAAACGCTGGGTTCTCTTGGAAAGTCGACCATAGAAGAGCTTTGCGGAATCGGTGGAATAGGGAAGGTAAAAGCCACCAAGGTCCTGGCAGCGCTTGAGCTCGGTAGACGGGCTGGAATGGCATCACCGTCCGAGCGGTTTACCATTAATTCCCCAGAAGATGTTGCTCGGCTCCTTATGCCCGATATGCGGTATCTGGATAGAGAGCACTTTAAAGCGTTGATATTAAACACCAAGCATCAGGTCCTGAGGTCGGTGGATATCTCGATAGGGAGTCTGAGTTCCTCGGTGGTGCACCCAAGGGAACTTTATAAGATGGTGATTAGGCACAATGGCGCGGCGGTTATTGTAGCACACAACCATCCGAGTGGAGACCCGACACCAAGCTCTGAGGATATAGCGGTGACCAAGCGTTTAACTGAGGCAGGCCAGGTGTTAGGAATAGATTTACTCGACCACATTATTCTTGGTGACGGTCGATTTGTGAGTCTGAAAGAATATAGCTTGATGTAACCGGAGGAAAAGTAATGTTTGATTTCTTAGCGACGCCATTAAGTCGAGACATGGCTATAGACTTGGGTACGGCCAACACTCTTGTCCATGTTAAGGGAAGAGGTATTGTTCTGGTTGAGCCCTCAGTTGTCGCGTATGACAAATCTTCCGGTAAAATACTTGCCGTTGGAGTAGATGCAAAAAAGATGATCGGACGAACACCGGGGAGCATCGTTGCAATAAGACCGCTGAAAGATGGTGTTATCGCCGATTTTGATGTTACCGAAGCGATGCTCCGCCATTTTATTTTAAAAGTGCACAACCGCAAGCAACTGGTCAGGCCACGGGTTGTTATATGTGTTCCATCAGGTGTAACCGAGGTAGAAAGAAGAGCTGTTTTTGAGGCAACGCTTTCTGCAGGTGCGCGCGAGGCATATCTAATAGAAGAGCCGATGGCTGCAGCTATTGGAGCCGGATTGCCGATACAGGAGCCGACAGGCAACATGATTGTAGATATCGGTGGTGGCACGACCGAGGTCGCAGTGATTTCGCTCGGAGGTATTGTTACCTGCCAGTCGATTAGAATCGGCGGTGACGAGTTTGATGAGGCGATTATCAATCACGTCAAGAAAGAATACAATATCATGATTGGTGAGCGCACAGCCGAAGAAATAAAAATTGAGATTGGTTCAGCCTATCCGCTTGGGGAGGAAGAGGATGCTGAGGTAAGAGGCCGTGACCTACTAACCGGGCTACCCAAAAATGTTATTCTCTCCTCAGAGGAAATCCGGGCGGCAATAGAGGAGCCGCTATCAGCAATCATTCTTGCTATAAAGGGCACATTAGAAAAAACTCCGCCTGAACTATCAAGCGATATTATGGATAGAGGGATTGTCTTAAGCGGTGGAGGGTCGCTTCTTAAGGGCTTGGATGAAAGAATAAGGCAAGAAACAGGTATGCCGGTTCACGTGACAGATGATCCGTTAAGTTGTGTGGCAATAGGAAGCGGGAGAGCCCTTAGCGAGATTAATACGCTTAGAAAAGTATTGATAGGCACATCATCGAGATGATCCAAGCTCTCAGCTATCAGCTGTTTGCCATCAACCTTCAGCAAGAAACCGGTACGGATTTATCCGAGGTTGAGAATTAACAGCCGATAGCTGAGAGCTATTATAGGGGGCTTTTATGCCTGATTTTTTTAGCAGACGCAGTTACCTTGTGCTAATCATATTAATTGCCGTAAGCATATTTATAACAACCGTCCACTATCGTGAAGGCGAGGACGGTTTAATCCACCGGTCCGAGCGGTTGGTCATGGCAGCGATATCACCGCTACAGGCGGCCGTTACCAGTATTCTTACCCCAGTAAAGGATGGTTGGGATTATCTCGTTCACTTTGGAGACTTAAAGCGCGAAAATAGAGGACTTAAACAGGAGATTGATCACCTGAGAGAGCAGGTGTTCGAACTTCAGAGCTTAAAGCGTGAAAACTCCCGCCTTCGGTCGCTTATAGGCTTTAAGGATCAACTGCAGTATGAAACCATTCCCGCACGGGTTATAGGAATGCCTGCCAGCAATTGGTGGTCGTCGGTCATCATAGACAAGGGATATTCAGACGGCGTGCGAAGGCACATGCCTGTCATAGCGGGTGGCAGTCTCATCGGGCAGGTTGTTGATGTAACACAGAGCGCATCCAAAGTAACTCTTTTAAACGATGTTCAAAGCGGGGTTTCGGTCCAGGTCGAGAGCACGGGTGAGATAGGTGTTGTTAAAGGCCAGTTAAGGGAAAACAGGCTTAGCTTGCGCTATATATCCCGGGACTCAGCTATACAAGTTGGGGATAGGATAGTTACATCAGGTCTTGGCGGGTTATTCCCAAGAGGGCTTTATGTAGGTAAAGTATCGAAAGTAACTCTATCGGGCTATGGTTTGTACAAAAATGTCGAAGTAATGCCCCCGGTCGACTTTTCCAGCCTTGAAGAAGTTCTGGTTGTTAAGTGCGAACCAATCACAGCTTTCAAGGAGGGTAACTGATGTGGCCGATAGTTCAATCATGCTTGTTGGTATTAGTTGCCTTCATATTTCAGGCAACTGTTGTACCACACATGGCGGTTTCAGGGGCTAAGCCGGATATAGTTATTATTATCACCGCACTTTACGGTTTTACTTATGGTCCCCAAATTGGAACGGTGGCTGGTTTCTTTGGGGGTCTACTTGGCGATCTTCTATCGGGGTCACACGTTGGTATTGGGCTCATAAGTAAATCAATCGTCGGGTTTTTTGCCGGCCTTGTCAAAAGGGCTATATTTGTCGAAAACATGCTTCTTACAATGCTTGCGATTTTTATTGCTACTTGCATAAATCAGTTTATCTACGTTGGGTTTATGTTTTTGCTTGGCGAGACTACGCCAATAAAGGTTCTGGTAACCGGCATAGTTTTGCCATCGGCTACATATAACGCAATATTGGCACCTTTTGTTTATATGATGCTGCGCCGGTTTATGGTGTTTAAACAAGAAGCACCGGTGGTGAGGATAGCGAAGAAGTATGATTAAAAAGCTAACGGCTTTATAAGCCGTGGAGTGATCACTAGATCATAAGCTGTATAGGCATAAAGGGTTAAATGAAGTTAATAGACACTACTCTTGAGAGAAACGTAAAACCTGAAGACGTAAGATCCAGGCTCTTGATTCTTTCTTTTATTGCGATTGGTATTTTTACTATTTTAATCAGCAGGCTCTGGTTTTTACAGGTAATGGGCGGTCAGATGTATATGGAGCTTGCTGAGGGCAATTATATTAGAGTTATTCCTGTGGATGCACCAAGAGGCTTAATCTATGATCGCAATGGTCAGGTTCTGGTTAATAACCGTCCAAGCACCGGGGTTTCCGTATCTCCGCAGATCGCCGAAAAGTATCCCGAGAGCCTTAAGAAGCTATCCAAAATACTGGGGATGTCTATTGGTGAGATTAAAGAAAAAATTGCCGAAAAAAAAGTCGACCCATTAAAGCCAAGGGTTATTAAATGGGATTTAACCGATCAGGTGCTTGCCTATATCGAGGAACATAAAATGGAGCTCCTGGGCGTTGATATTGTTACCGAGCCCATCAGGTCCTATCCGCATGGTACCCTGGGTGCTCACATCTTAGGTTATATAGGGGAAATTTCCGAACAGGAGATGGCCAAATTAAAAGATACAGGCGACTACATGCTTGGAGATACGATTGGTAAAACTGGCGTTGAGAGTATTTATGAGAAAATTTTAAGAGGCGAGAAGGGAAGCCAGCAACTAGAGGTCAACGCATCGGGAAGGCCTCTCAGGGTGATAAAGAATCAGGACCCAATCCCTGGATCAAACCTGGTACTCAGCGTTGACCTTAATGTACAGCAGGCGGCCGAGCAAGCAATCAACGAGGCAATTCAGCAGGCAAAAAGCACCGGAAAGCCGGAAAACGGCGCAAACGCCGACGCCGGGGCTGCTGTCGTTCTCGACCCCAGAAATGGAGAGATAATAGCGATGGCGAGTTATCCCACTTACAATCCAGAACTCTTCGTTGGCGGTATATCCAAACAAGATTGGGATAACTTGCTTAATCCAGACAACAAATTTCCCTTAAACAATCGAGCTCTTATGGCTTATCCTCCGGGGTCGACATTTAAGCCGGTAACATTGATAGGTGCGCTTGCCGACGGCTTGACGGCAAAAGATGAGTCGTTTCTATGTCAGGGGTCATGGGATGGTTTAGGCAAAAAGTGGGTTAGGTGGTGTTGGAACCACTCGGGTCATGGACGTCTTGGATTGGTAAAGGCTATCTACGATTCATGCGATACCGTATTTTATATAATCGGGCAAAGATTTTATCGTCAGGGTGAGGAGAGACTTCAATACTGGGCAAAGATTTTTGGTTTTGGGTCGATTACCGGAGTTGATCTGCCAATGGAGGCCAAGGGCCGGGTTCCGGATAAAGCGTGGAAAAAAGAATTCAACAAGGGCAATCCGGAGTACCAAAGGTGGTATCCCGGGGATACAGTTAACATAGCTATTGGGCAGGGTGATCTATTGGCAACTCCGCTGCAAATGGCATCATTTTACGCCGCCATTGCCAACGGTGGGACATTTTATCGTCCCCACATAGGCAAGGCAATGATATCGTGGAACGGCAATGTCAAGACTGAATTTCAGATTAAACCAGAAGATAAACACGAACTGCCGGTCTCAAAAGATATGATAAGGTATACCCAGTCAGCGCTTGAGCAAGTTACAACCCAGGGTACTGCAGCCGCTGCCTTTGCCGGTTTTCCGGTGAGGACTGCCGGCAAAACTGGGACATCACAGGTTAGAGGAAAGGAAGACTTTGCATGGTACGTTGGGTATGCTCCGGCCGATGACCCTAAATACGTTGTTGCTGTCATGATAGAGCAGGGGGGGCACGGTGGATCAACAGCTGCCCCGGCGGCAAGAAAGATTCTTGCCACAGCTCTTGGGTACTATGATAAAGGAGCCGGCTCAAATATTTACGACCCATCGAGGTAACGCAGGTTTGGAGTGCAGGAAATTTAAAAGTTTATAGATTTAGGCCTGCTTGCGCAGCAGGCGGAGCGAGTATCAGGAATTGATTAGGACATGATGGACTTAAGGAGCATAAACCGCAAAATAGACTTAACTATGGTTGCAGCAGTACTGTTATTATGCATTTATGGTGTAATTGCAGTTTTCAGTGCAACCCAGTCGACTTCTCTAAACGGCGGTGATCCGTATTTCTTTTTAAAAAAACAGATTGTCGCATTTGCTATTGGCTTGGTGATACTTCTTGCCTTATTATTTTCTAATTATAATAAGTGGAAGAACTACATGGCCTTCCTTTATGTGTTAAACGTTCTCGTTCTCATTGCCGTATTTTTTGTTGGACAGACCCACAAGGGTGCGCAAAGCTGGTTTCAAATTGGATTTTTCCAGCTGCAACCGTCCGAGTTTAGCAAACTTATCCTTATCGTAACTCTCGCAAGCTTTTTGGCCAACCGCAAGAGCCAGTTAGATAGTATGCGAGATTTGCTTCTGTCTCTTGCCCATGTCGGCTTACCTTTGCTTTTAGTCTTAGCCCAGCCAGACCTTGGGACCGCAATGTGCTATATTGCAATCTTGCTTGGGATGATGTTGGTGGCAGGCTTCCCAGGTCGCCATTTTGCGATCATAATTCTGGCGGGTATAATCATAGCTATTGTCGGTATTCAGCTTCATGTTTTAAAGGACTATCAAATCGACAGGTTGACCGTTTTTGTTAATCCTGATAACGACCCAAAAGGTGCAGGTTACAATCTGCTCCAGTCAAAGATAGCAATTGGCTCAGGGCAGTTGTTCGGTAAAGGGATTTTCTCGGGAACTCAGACAAGGCTACAGTTCCTACCTGAGAGGCATACCGATTTTATTTTTTCAGTTATTGGTGAAGAGGCCGGGTTCTTTGGCGCAACGCTCTTGCTGCTTCTTTTCCTTGTACTTATTATGCGGGGTTTGCAGACTGCAGTATTTGCTAAGAACCTCTTCGGAACGCTACTCGCCACGGGGATAATCTCACTCTGGTTATTCCAGATATTAGTAAACATTGGAATGACAATCGGGCTTATGCCGATCACCGGTATCCCTCTTCCGTTTATAAGCTATGGAAACAGCTCATTAATCGTTCACCTGATGGGCGTTGGAATACTTCTTAATATTTATGCCCGCCGTTATGTATAATCTAGATACTAGAGACTTGAGACTAAAAACTAGATTATAGTTATTTACCTAGTATTCACGCTACAGCCACGCATCATTAGTTCCGAGTTAATAGATAGTACGAAACGCTGGTTTTATAGTATGGCTTGTGAATTATCACTACATTGTTTACAAGGAGAAATATGTCTAAGCTTAGTCAGCTTAAAAAAATTAGAAATATTGCCCAGGTCTTAAAGGCTGTGCGCAAGGAGGCAGAAAAGCAGGTCGCTATAGCTGTGATCGCCGACCCCGAAATAGAAGCTGAGATATTGGCAAAGTTCGGAGGTGCTGGGTCAGATGGTGTGGTTTTTGGTATGGGGGGTTTATCCAATGCTGCTGAATGGGAGGCAAAGTTAAAAGAGGCCGAACTAGCGCTTGTTATTATATCGCCTGGAAAAACAAGTAAAGATCTTGAGCAGATGGTTAAGCAGGCTACCAAGGCAAGAAATAAGCTCATTGTAGTGACAGGGCGGGATATAAATGACTGGCTTGCAGATAACCTGGCGGATGTCTTTCGGGTAAGCGGAGAAGACGTGCTATTTATCCCGATTTCTGATGATAAAGCATTTAAAACCATGCTAATTCCCAAGGTTCTGAATAAAATAAAGGGCAAAGAGGTGGCTTTGGCGGCTGCAGTGCCCGCATTTAAGGATGAGGTTGCCCGTCGGATAATAGGGGATACGGCAAAACAGAATGCTATTATTGGGATTGCAGTGTTTGTACCAGGAGCCGACATGCCGCTTCTTACCGTGAACCAAATAAAAATGGTTCTTAGGCTATCGGCGGTATATAATCAGGAACTTAGCGTAAAAAGATTATACGAGATTCTAGCTGTTGTAGGCGGAGGGTTTGCTTTTAGGGAAGCGGCGAGGCAGACATTGTCGGTGATCCCGGTTGCCGGATGGGCCATAAAGGGCGGAGTCGCATATGGCGGTACTATCGCAATGGGACAGCTTGCAAAGAAATATTTTGAAGACTGGAAAGGTGAGGCTAGTGGACCTCTGGCCGCAAATAGAGAAAATATTGCCGAGAGTGGAGAAGCCAAGCAGATACATAAACCATGAATTAAACTCGGTTCATAAACCAACTACTAAAGATATGCTAAGAGTAGCGCTGGCCTATCCGGATATCTACGAGGTAGGCCTGCCTAACATGGGACTTCAGATTCTATACGAGGTACTAAATGAACGCGAGGGAATTGTAGCTGAGCGGGTTTATGCTCCGTGGAAGGACATGGAGGCTGCGATGCGAGAATTCGGTATCCCTCTTTTTACTTTAGAGACCCACAGCCAGGTGGCCGATTTTGATATACTTGGCTTTTCCCTGCAACACGAACTTATCTATACAAATGTTCTCAATATGCTGGACCTGGCGGGTATACCAATCCATGCAAAAGAGCGGGATGCCACGCAGCCGCTTGTAATTGCCGGCGGGCCCGGTGCGGTAAATCCTGAACCGATGTCTGCATTTTTTGACCTTTTCGTTATCGGTGAAGCTGAGGAGCTAATCATAGAGATTGCAGACATTGTGAAGGTCTGGAAGGATCGGGGAGGAAAAGATAAACAAGAACTGTTAAAGAAGTTAGCGAATGTACCCGGCGTTTATGTGCCTCTTTTTTATACCGTTAACTATACCAAAGACGGGCTACTAAAAGAAATTGTGCCGGATAACGGTGTGCCGCCTATAGTTACCAGGCGTATAGTAAAAGATTTTAGCAAGATTTCTGTACCCGCAAAGCCGATCATCCCATTCGTCGATACAGTTCATGACAGATGCTCTGTCGAGGTAATGCGTGGCTGCACAAGAGGGTGTCGCTTCTGTCAGGCAGGAATCATATATCGTCCGGTGAGGGAGAGAACAAAGGAACAAATCATCGAAGGGATATCTACGATACTTGAGAACACCGGTTATGAAGAAGTCTCGTTATCTTCTCTTAGCAGCACCGATTTTACTTTGATTGAAGATACCTTAAAAGAGCTATCGGAAAAATATGCTAAAGAGGGAATCGCAATATCTCTGCCTTCGCTGCGCGTCGATGCTTTTTCAATTAAACTGGTAGAAGAGATAGCAAAAGTAAAAAAGACAGGGCTTACATTTGCACCTGAAGCAGGGACACAGCGTCTGCGGGACGTGATAAACAAAAATGTGACCGAAGCAGACATCTTGAACACTGTAAGGACAGCATTTGAGGCGGGGTGGCAGAAGATAAAACTCTATTTCATGGTGGGGCTTCCAACTGAGACCGAGGAAGACCTTCTTGGGATAGTAGAACTAAGCAGGAAAATAGTAGAAATTGGTTATCAGAAATTGGATAGGCTCTCAAGGTCTCGTTTGATGGTAACTGTTAGTGTGTCGGCTTTTGCGCCAAAGCCGGATACACCGTTTCAGTGGGTTGCCCAAAACACGCTTGAAGAATTTGAAAAAAAGCAGCGGTTTTTAAGTGAACGAATCAAAGGAAGGCACCTTTCCTTTAAATGGCATAACCCAAAATCGGCTGTTATTGAAGGAGCCATAGCCAGAGGAGATAGAAGGGTCGCCGATGTGATCTACAGGGCCTGGCAGCTCGGCTGCAAATTCGACGCCTGGACGAAAGAGTTTAAGTACGATATCTGGATCAAGGCGTTTAGCGACGTGGGATTTGACCCGTGTTTCTATGCAGCCAGGGAGCGCGAGATTGATGAGGTGCTTCCATGGCAGCATATAGGTACCGGTGTCGATCAGAGCTTTCTCCAAGCCGAATATGAGAACGCACTCGCCGGAATACTTACGGAAGATTGCAGATTTGGTACATGCAGCGCCTGCGGTGTTTGCACAAATCTTGACGCAGATAACATAACTTTCGGTAAGGTGGCGGTAAGTGGTTAGCCATTGGCTGGCTATTTAGCGGCTTTATATAGTTTTTGTGTTCATTGGAAGATTTCAAAAGAAAGATTCTAAAAGCTTAAGTTTCTAGTTTTGGAGCTGGTTATATTATGCCTAAGCTAATAATTGAATATGGCAAAAATGGCCCGTTAAAATATTTATCTCATCTTGAGCTGGCACGCGCTTTTCAGCGGGCATTTCGCCGGGCCAATATAGGGATTAAAATGAGCAGCGGTTATAGCCCGAGGCCTAAAATATCACATGGGCAGGCGCTTTCTGTCGGTTTTGGAAGTTCTGCAGAGTATATGCTGGTAGAAGCCAAGGAGTATATCCCGGCAGAGGAATTAATTAAAAAAATATCTTCCGTCTTACCAAAAGGAATAGCTATCAGCAGGGCGAAATATATCAAGGATAGACAGGGCTCAATAATGAGCTTAGTGCAGAGCCTGGCCTATAGAATAAAGGTCAAGCTGGATGGCGGCGATGTACATATAGAACCATTTATTGCCCAGCTTAGGGATGAAGGGCGCTTGCTGGTCAAACATAAGGAAAAGCAAAAATGGGTAGAAACTAACAAAGCTATTCTGGATTGGCAGGTCGAGTACAGAAGCGGGGATGTCTATGGTTTCTATATGTTACTATCCACCGGCAATCAGAATAATATTCGCCCCGAGGTTGCGGTCGGCAAATTATCCGAGATGTTCCCGGAGCTTGGCGGCGTTGAAATCCTCGAAG
>JAIMBH010000023.1 GCA_023511485.1 Bacillota bacterium
AACGTTTGCTCTTTAATGTTGCCTGCGGACTTCTCAAAGTAACCGCACGGTTGGACCTGGCCTACGTGGCTTATAAAACAGAAGCCGATTCCGCCAAGGCAGCCCCTTGTCATGGTCTCAAGCCCACGGGCAGCATGCGGGTGCGCGGACATCATGGTTGACGCCTTCTCGCCGTCTTCCTTTGCTCTCTGGCGCATTATCCTGAAATAATGCGGGGCATCGGTTGGTTTGAAAAAGATATCCTTTTCTTCCTTTTGCTTATCGTAAACCCAGTTGAGGGTTCTCTCGTACTCCTCAGGTGGGAGCTCCTGCTCCTCTAGATCCTTACCCCTTCCGGTTGGGACTAAAAGGAATGGGTGAAACGCGACCGCACCGACTTCTTTTGCAAACTTTAGTAAGTCATCAAGATAGGCCACATTAAGCTTGGTGATAGTTGAGTTGATCTGCACCTCTATACCCGCTTCCTGGGCGATTTTTATTCCTCTTACCGCATTGTCAAACGCACCGGGAAGTCCCCTAAACTCATCATGCTTCTCGGCAGTCGGAAAATCAATGCTCACGCTCATTCTCGGTATGCCGACTTCTTTTACCTTGGCGGCGATCTCCGGTGTCATAAGCGTTGCATTAGTTCCAAGAACCATGCGAAGGCCAATATCATGTCCGTATTTTGCTATCTCGTAGAAATCGGACCTTGCCAGCGGCTCGCCACCGGTCAAGATAATAATCGGGTTACTAAAAGACTTTATGTTATCAAGAAGCGCCTTTGCCTCATCAGTTGAGAGCTCGCCTGGATATGGGCCATGCAGAGCGGACGCCCTGCAGTGCACACAGGCGAGGTTGCAGCTTCGCGTTATCTCCCACGCGATCATCCTCGGTGGAGGCACTTCTCCCTTTAACTCTTTTACTTCGGCTTTTGCCATTTATAAAACCTCCGGCTTAATAGTTAACAGCACTGAGCATCTACTCATTCAGCCATTTGGCTGCATCTTTTGCGTGGTATGTAATGATTATGTCTGCGCCGGCTCTTTTAATGCCGGTAAGTATCTCAAGAACCACACGTTTCTCATCTATCCAGTCTTTCTCGGCGGCGGCTTTTACCATTGAAAACTCGCCACTTACATTATATGCCGCTGTTGGATAGCCGAACTCTTTTTTTATTGCATAGATAAGATCTAGGCAACTTAACGCCGGCTTTACCATAACGATATCTGCGCCCTCTTCGATATCGAGTGCAACTTCGCGCAGAGCCTCAAGGCCGTTTGCAGCATCCATCTGATAAGACCTGCGGTCGCCAAACTGTGGAGTCGACTCGGCCGCTTCCCTAAATGGGCCGTAAAGAGCCGACGCGTGCTTAGCAGAGTACGCCATGATCGGGACATCCTGGTAACCGTTTTCATCAAGATTAGAGCGGATTGCAGCGACCCGGCCATCCATCATGTCGGATGGCGCAACCATGTCTGCCCCGGCTTCTGCGTGAGAGAGAGCCTCTTTTGCTAAAAGCTCAAGTGTTATATCGTTTAGTATCTCGCCGTCTCTAATCACACCGCAGTGGCCGTGGCTCGTATACTCGCAGAGACACACATCTGTTACAACTAATAGCTCGGGCACTTCCTTCTTTAAAGCCCTGATTGCGTTTTGCACAACGCCGTGCTCATCGTACGCCTCTGAGCCCACCTCATCTTTTACCGAAGGTATGCCAAATAGCAAAACGGCAGGGATGCCTAAGTCTTTGACCTCTTTCGCCTCTTCAATGATTAAGTCTACTGACATCTGATAGTTCCCGGGCATTGATGATATCTCTTTTTTAAACCCCTCGCCCGGAGCGACAAAAAGCGGATACATAAGGTCATCAACACTTAGCTTTGTCTCCCTGATCATCCTTCTAAAGTTTTCGTTCTTGCGCAGTCTACGCGGTCTATAATTTGGAAAATTCACCTACCATCAACCCTCTCTGTCCCAGGGGACGTTCCTGAAAAACTGAATAACTCATTGAGTTATTCAGTTTTTCAGGAACGTCCCCTGTTTTTTCTGTCTTTTCGCTATTGCGTTGACTAGGCCGGGGATAGTGTATTCCTCGGCGACTACATCTACTTTTAGCCCAAACTTCTCCACTGCATCTTTTGTTACCGGACCGATAACAGCAACTGTTATATCCTTCATGAGCTCCTTAAAATCGAGCCCAAGAATCTCCACAAAGTTATTTATCGTTGACGGGCTTGTGAAGGTTGCTATATCGATGCTTTTCTCGGCAATCAGCTTCTTTATCCTGGAAGCTGCCGCCTCATCCAGCACGGTTTGGTACACTTCGACCACATCGACCTCCCCGCCCATCTCGCGCAGCGTATCAGGAAGAATATCTCTTGCAACCTTTGCTCTTGGGATAAGAAAGTTTTGTCCCGCTATCCCAATTTGTTTAAATTCTTCTATTAAGCCCTCAGCCACAAATTCCTTAGGTGTAATATCGATATTTATAAGAAGTCTCTTAACTGCTTTGGCTGTGGCCGGCCCAATTACCGCAACTTTTGCCCCAGCAAGTATTCTGATATCCTTTTTAAGCTCTCGCATCCGCTTCACAAAGAAGCGAACCCCATTTGCGCTAGTGAAGATAACCCAATCGTAGCCTGCTCCGGTTTCCAGCCGGTCAAGAGCCCTATCAATATTTTCAAAGCTATCCGGATCAGTGATCTCTATTGTTGGGACCTCGATGGCTTGGCCGCCAAGCTCAGCTATAAGCTCCGAGAACGCTTTTGCCTGCTCTTTGGCGCGTGTGATAAGAATCCGCTTGCCAAAGAGCGGTTTCTTCTCATACCAGCAAAGCTTTTCACGCAAACGCACAACATCTCCAACAATTATCAAGCTGGGAGCTTTAAGTTTTGCCTCCTCAACCTTGCCTACGATATCTTCAAGCGTGCCGATTACTGTCTGCTGCTGCGGGGTTGTCCCCCAGCGCACGATGGCAACCGGCGTGCTTTTATCCCGCCCGTTTTTAGTAAGTTGCTCAACAATCGAGGGAAGATTTCTCATCCCCATGTAAAAGACGATGGTGCCGATACCGACAAGACTCTTCCAGTCGATATCAGTTGTTGGCTTTGACGGATCCTCGTGCCCGGTGACATAGGCAACTGTTGATGTAACGCCACGGTGTGTGACCGGTATTCCAGCATAGGCCGGAACCGCGTTTCCAGCCGATACACCTGGAACAAACTCGAACTCGATGCCGGCCTCATGTAAAACCAGCGCCTCTTCACCACCACGCCCGAAGATAAGCGGATCACCACCTTTAAGGCGCGTGACTATTTTGCCTTCTTTGGCCTTTTCAACAAGCATCAAGTTTATATCTTCCTGCTTTACCGAATGCTTACCTTCCGCCTTGCCTACGTATATAAACTCAGCGTCCGGCCTGGCATGCTCGAAGAGAAGATTGGTTGCCAAGCGGTCGTATATTATGACATCGGCTTGAGCGATACACTCAAGCCCTCTTAGAGTTATGAGTTTTGGATCGCCGGGCCCTGCCCCGACTAAGTACACTTTACCGTTCAAGATATACCTTACCTCTACTTGATTTATAAGCACCCTTCTTGTGTCACTGCAAGCAAATTGACCTCCAGAGCTGCAGCACCGGTTAACCGTTCGTATGCATTGGTTTTGGTGCGCACACTGCTTCGGTTCTTACTTCGGCTAAGATCTCATCTGCACCCATTGCCTTTAGCTTATTTGCAAGCTCGGTGCCAAGCCTGTCGGCATCCTTGGGTTCTCCTTCAATACGACTGCGGATTAATTTTGAGCCATCCAGGTTTGCAACCATTCCGTCGAGTTTCAACGCTTCATTCTCGACCACACCAAGCGCACCAATTGGAATTTGGCATCCGCCTTCGAGCTCCCGAAGAAGCGCCCGCTCAGCAGTTACCGCAGCCCGGGTCTTCGTATCCTCAAGATGTTTCATGAGTTCAAGTATATCTTCATCGCCTTCTCGAACCTCAACTGCGATAGCTCCCTGACCGACAGCTGAAAGCATTACTTCAGATGAGATACGCTCGGTTATGCCCTGATTCCAGCCCATTCTATCTAAACCTGCTGCTGCAAGAATAATTGCATCAAACTGGCCCTCTTCCATCTTACGAAGGCGGGTATCTAAATTGCCCCGCACATCTTTTATGCGTAAATTAGGCCTGCGGTTCAGCACTTGGGCAATCCTCCTAAGTGAGCTTGTCCCAACCACTGATCCGGCAGGCAATTCATCTAAACCCTTCCCGCTTTTTGATATCAGAACGTCTCGTGGGTCGGCACGTTTTAAAAACGCACCAAGCACCAGCCCGTCGGGAATCTGTGTCGGAACGTCTTTGCTGCTATGTACCGCAAGATCGACCTCTCCCTCAAGAAGCGCAGTTTCGATTTCTTTTACAAAAAGTCCCTTGTCTCCAATCTTTGCAAGGGCAACATCAAGAATTTTATCCCCTTGGGTCTTGATAATTTGAAGTTCGACATCAACACCGGCCTTTTCTTTCAGAATCGCGGCCACGTGCTCTGATTGCCAGAGAGCAAGCTTGCTCCCGCGTGTTCCTATGATATACTTCTTCCTTGTCACTCCATCACCCGCTAGTTTAAGTTTAAAACTTAAGCTTTAGCTTAAGATAGTTATTAGCTTTCAGCTCTTAGCTATTGGCTTAATTCTTTATTCTTGCCGATAGCTGATGGCTGACAGCTGACAGTTGGCTGCTTTCGGCAGTCTCTTCTTCGTCTTGCCCGCTCTCATCCTGAATGTCGAAAAGATATTTTAATGATTCCACGTAAAGATATCCATCTTTGCGATTGGCACTTTCTTTCAGCTTAACAATTGGTTTATGAAGGATCTTGTTTATTATCGCACTTGTCAAAGCGTTAAGTATGTTTATTTCAGCATCTGAAAGGTTGGGAAGCTTTCTTAGATGTTTCTCAAGCTCTTTTAACCTTATTTCCTCGGCTTCTCGCCTGAGCATTGCAATCGTTGGGGATACCTCCAACGACGAGAGCCAAGAGCTAAAGTTTGCAACTTCAACTTCTACTATCTTCTCCGCAATTTGAGCTGCCTTCTTCCTCTCTTCAAGGTTTGTCTGAACAACAGCATCAAGGTCGTCAATATCGTAGGCAAATACATTATAGAGATTTGCAACCTCGGGGTCGATATCCCTGGGAACGGCAATATCGATGAAAAAGATGGGTTTGTTTTTTCTTTTATGCATAACCTTAGCTACGTGATCTTTAGTTACGACGTAGTGTGGTGCACCGGTCGAGCTAATAACAATATCGGCGTGAACCATATGATCGATAAAGTCGGAGAACTTTACAGCAGTACCCTTGTATTTATCGGCAAGGCTTTCCGCCCGCTCATACGTGCGATTGGTAACGATGACCTTGGTAACTCCGTTTGCAACCAAATGCGTCGCAGTAAGCTCGATCATCTCGCCTGCACCAATCAGCATGCAGGTCCTTCCGGCAAGGTTCTCAAAGACCTTTTTCGCAAGCTCAACGGCGGCATAGCTGACGGAAACCGCGCTCTCGCCGATTTCTGTTTCGGTTCTGACCCTCTTGCCTGCAAGAAGTGCATGGCGAAATAGGCGGTTCATAATCGTAGAAGTCGCCTCGGCCTCAAAAGCCGCATCGTAAGCATTTTTTACCTGGCCCTGTATTTGGGCCTCACCAAGGACCATTGAGTCAAGGCTTCCAGCTACCCTAAATAGGTGAAGTATAGCGTTTTTACCCTCTCGGAAATAAAGATATCTCTCAAGCTTGCTGCGAACGATATTATGGTAATCGCTGATAAACTGGATTACTTCATCCTTTCCTTTATCGAGATCGTTTGCAACGGCATATATTTCCATGCGATTGCAGGTCGACAGAATAACCGCTTCATTTATGCTTGGGTATCCAGTTAGCATATGCAGGGCATCTGACAATATCTGCTCCGGGAAAGTCACTGTTTCCCTGATTTCAACAGGAGCTGTCTTGTGACTAAGGCCGATAAGTATTATATGCATGACCTTACTCTTTCCTCAACCTCTCTATCTTTACCTTCTCTTATCAACTCTACGATATCCGAATCGATTAATCTATTTAAAGCCTGTTTCCTTTCTCCAGGGTCATCGTATTTATCGGCAACTCTCGCGCGAAAGTTTCTTAAAATCTCGCAATACCGACCGTATTCTTCCCCAAATAACTGCTGTAACTGCTTGCGGATATTTTTTGCTAGGGCTGGGCAACTTCCACTGGTCGAGATGCTTATAACAAGATCTCCTCTGCGAACTGTTGAAGGTACGATGAAGGAACAAAGTTCGGGTGTATCTACTACGTTAACCGGTATGTTGTTTTCACTTGCTTCGCGGTGAACCAACTTATTTAACTCACCGTCATTGGTTGCAACAATCGCAAGAGTTGCGCCTGCTAAATCACCTGGCTGATAACCACGTCTTTTTGCCTTAATACGGCCCTCTTTAGCAAGCCGCTCAAGCTCCGGCGTAAACTTAGGACTTACTACCTCTACATCTGCTCCGCACTCGACTAGCGAAGCAACCTTTCTTTCAGCAACATCCCCTCCACCAATAACAACGCATTTCTTGCCTTCAATATCTACATATAAAGGATAAAAAGCCATTAGTTAGCCGAGACCTCCACCATAGCTATGGATGCTCGGGATAATGCCTGTGTTTCCTATTAGATACGTTATAATGCCTACTGCAAATCCGACAACTGCAAACATGTTTGCCCTTTTACCCTGCCATCCAAAAGAC
This sequence comes from Bacillota bacterium, assembly GCA_023511485.1. Taxonomy (NCBI): domain Bacteria; kingdom Bacillati; phylum Bacillota; species Bacillota bacterium. The sequence goes on from JAIMBH010000023.1 coordinate 6,765, forward strand.
TCCCTTACTATGAGATAGCCCCCATAAATCAGCCACGTGGTAATAGCCATAAGAATCTTTGGATCCATAAACCACTGCGACCACTCGGGTAGCATCTCAGCCCTTATAACTCCTGTTGCAACCACCAAAGTTAAGAAGGCAAAGCTAAAAGCGATAGATTTGTGGCAGAGCTCATCTGATATTTCAAGCGACGGTAACTTACGGAAAATCTTGCCCGGTTTTTTCCCACGCATTGCGCGCAGCTGTTTTTCCTGAAGCAGGTAAGCTATGGCTATTGCTAGAGCTACCGTCATAGACGCATATGCTAAGACGGCAAATGTGACATGGATTCCAACCCAATAGCTGTTAAGCTGCTCGCTCAATTCTTCGGTTACACCATACGAATGCCAGGCTAAAAACTGCAGCAACACGGCCACCGGCATAACAACCATGCCAAACGCCTTAACTTTAGAGCTTTTGCCTGCATAAATTGACTCGACCAGGAGAAATACCCCAATAATAAATGCAGCAAAAATAATGCGTATTGTAAAAGGCCCGGCCGTCTTTGCAACCCCTAAGGTATTGGCTCTTATAAATATAACGGCAAGTAAGAGAGCAAAAGCACCAAGAGCAGAGCCGACCGCAGTGTAGGTGTGTACCCGGCGCTCCGCCTTTGCTACAAAGTTTCCTATATAAGCCAGACTGCTGGCAATTCCAGATATTAAGGCTAGCCAGAACAATACTATGGTTAGCTTTTCCAAGTCATTCGCTCCTAGCAAAGAAAAGCTTAAAATTAGCTTTTCTTCTCAATAGCTTTAGTTAGAGCATCCAGCTCTTTCTTAAGTCCGCTGATTTTGCTGCTGGCGACAAACACATAGGCAAACAGGACTACCCATATGCCCATATACGCCGCGACTACATAAGGTATGGCTTCCCTAAGCTCCACTACGGTTAACCCCCAACTTCATTCTTTAAGTAATCTATCTCTTCTCTGATCATAAATATTTGGTATCGCATCAGAAGAAATGCAACGTAAAGCACGCTCATCCCAAACATCGATATGAGAAATGCCGCAAGCATAGGCGGCTCCATCTTTGCACCTGAGCTATCGAATACCACCGGATGAACAGATGGGATAAGTCTTATTGCAAAGAAAGTCAGAGGCACTGTAACTGCAGCGATAACAGAATAAGCTGCTGCAAGGCGTGCCTTTGCACTCTCCTCACTAATCGCCGAGCGAAGAACAAAATAGCCTGAGTATAGAAGCATCAGGACAAGATATGTGGTAAGCCTTGGCTCCCATTCCCACCAGGTACCCCACTCGGAGCGGGTCCAGATGTCTCCCGTCCACATGACAAGAGCCCCAAAAAGAAAGCCAAGCTCAACGGAGGCGTGGCTTAAAAAATCATATTTCCGGTTCTTTTTGCTAAGAAATAGTGCGCCAAACACCGCAGCGACTATAAAGGCTAAAAGTGATGTCTCCGCTATCGGCACATGGTAATAAAAAATTTTTTGGCTAAATATGGAGACCTCTTTGCCATCCTTTTCTATTACAACCTCTGGTGCCACAAAGAAGGCAAACGCCAAACCGGTAAGTAACAAAATAGCAGCAATGACAAACAGCGATTTTGTAGCCTTTTCCATGCTTCACTCCCCTATAACAAAATCGTAGAGGGCATAAGCTACCAGTAAGTACAGTATATCACAAACTACCAGCAATTTCATTGCATCCATCACGTTTGCAAACTTTGCACCGTCTACCCCAGCCATAATCCCGCTACTGGATATAACGGCGCCTGCCAGAACTGGCAAAATCACCGGTAGAAAAATAAGCGGCAGCAACATATCCCTCATTTTTGTATTAATCGATATGGTTGAAAGCAAAGTTCCAACGGCACATATCCCTATATTACTTAAGAGTATAGCTCCAATAAACATCCAAATCGAACCCTCTATTGAGAGCTTGAACAAAATCATATAAAGGGGAATGGCTATGACCTCTACAATGGTTAGAAAAATAAAATTGCCGATGGCTTTACCAAAGAATATATTCGGTCGGTCTATCGGTGAGAGAAGCAGACCCTCCAGACAACCCTCATCCTTCTCATGAACGAAAGACCTGTTCAGACCTAAAAGCGCTGTAAAAAGAAAAGCCACCCAGAGAAGGCCGCCGGCGTAGCTGGCAAAATCGGCGGAATCGCCAAACGCATATTTAAAAGCGACCATAATAAGCATAATAAAAAGGAACATCGTAATGACCATTTCCTTGGTCCTGAGCTCGGCGATTATGTCTTTTTTGATGATGGCTCCGATTTGTCGTCCGGCAGACACTTTACGAATCACCCTTAACGCGTTGCTGGTATATATTTTTAAATTTTCTAATATCAAGCTCTTTTTTGTCCTGGTAAAATACGATCTGCCCGTTATATAGAATCATAGCTTTAGAGCATAAAGCAAGACCGCGCTCAATATTGTGGGTTATCATTATAAAGGTATGGTTGGCCCGGATGCTATCGAGCAGGTTCTCAAAAATATCGACCGCATGCGGGTCAAGGCCGGTATGCGGCTCGTCTAAAAGAAGCACCGATGGCTTATGAAGAATTGCACGGGCGATTGCAAGGCGCTGTGTCATGCCTTTTGAGTAGGTTCTAACCAGGTCATAGCGGCGGTGGCCCAGCTCTACCTGGTCAAGCAGCTCATCAATTCGCTCATTCAGGTTAGAAACACCATACAGAGTGCCGTAGAACCTCAAGTTTTCCTCAGCATTAAGGTCCAGATAAAGAAGCGGACTGTGTGAGATAAGTCCAATTTTTGCCCGGATGGCGGCCGAGTTTTTTCTCGGATCCATACCGGCAACCCTTATTTCGCCGCTGGTCGGAGCGATTAAGGTAGAGATTATCTTAACAAGCGTCGTCTTCCCCGCTCCGTTTGGACCAAAAAGGGAGAGGAAACCACCTTTTTCGAGCTCAAATGAAACCTTGTCGAGGACTTTCCTCTTACCAAAAACCTTCGAGAGCTCTTTTACCTCAATCTCTGGAGTTGCGGTCGAGCCTTTATCTCTCTTCTTTTTTTCTAAAAGTTCAGTTGACTGATTCACTATCTGTCAATCACCATAAAGAGCCGTTAGCTATTAGCTACCAGCTATGTACTTGCACCCACCAATTCTTTTTTCTTCTTACCGGTAGCTTTTTTCTTCTTAACATGTTCTGTCTCTTCTGCAACAGAGATAGCTCTCGGCCACATCGCAATAACCGTACCAAAAACCAGGATGACGCTGCCGATCCATACAAACGAAATAAGCGGGTTAACCTTAACCGTCAATGCAAGGATCCCCTGATTATCTATGCCATTTAACACGACAAATATGTCCCTGAACGGCTGATGGTAAATAGATGCTTTTGCAGTTTGCTGCTGCTGGACCTCGTGGTAGGTTATCTGCGGCCTTACCACCCCAAGCAGCTTTCCGCCATTTTTACTGTCTATTAAGTTGAAAATCGCATCTGTTCTCTGCTCTCCTGGCACTTGCGATTGCTGAAGGCCTTTATAAACCAGCTGATAATCGCCGGCCTGAACGGTGCTTCCCGCTTTATTAGGAAGCGTAGGCTGAGTCTCCTGTACGTAGAGCATTGAGCCGGCGATGCCGAAGAACATGATCGCCATACCCAAATGGCCTATATAACCTCCAGTCAGGCTGCGGTCATTCCTAATTGTCGAGCCAAGAGAAGTTAAGAAACCCACTCCCCTGTTTTTGGCCCTTGAGCCAACCGTTATAAAGAAGATTTGAATTACTGCAACAAACGAAAATACTGCAGCGACTATAGTCGCAAAACCCCATGGCTTGCTGGTCCACTGAATGCTGGTCCAACCTGTTGCAAGTAAGACAGCTGCTGCAGCAGCAGCCACGGTTGGCACTATAAGCTGCTTAAGCAGTTTTCCGCCGTCGGTCTTGGTCCAGCCAAGATAAGGGCAAATGGTTAAAAGCAACAAATACACCAGTCCTAACGGTTGCGCAAGTGCGTTGTAAAAAGCAGGCTTTACTTCTGTTCCCATAAGCTGTCCGCCAACAGTTGCAAGAAGGATAATCGTCGTAAAGACTACAAGCATAAAATTGTTTAGATAATAGGTAAAATGCCGTGAGAGAAAGTCGTTGAAAAACTCCTGCGTCTCAAACTCCTGCTTTCTGGTATTGACCAGGTACAGAGTTAAGCCGGTGGCTACCACCATCATACTGCCGAACGCAAAAACGAGGTCTCCTCTTACATCTGGGAATGCATGTACGGATGATATAAGACCTGATCGGGTTATAAATGTGGCCATCACACACATAATAAATGAGAGCGAAGCAAGCGAGACCGCCCAAACCTTCATGCCGCCCCTGCGGCGATAAATCGTAAACGTATGAAGCAATGCGGTTCCCGTAAGCCATGGCAGAATCGATGCATTCTCAACCGGATCCCAGCCCCAGAATCCGCCCCAGCCAAGGACAACATAGGCCCAGAGAGCGCCCAGCCAGATACCGATAGTTAAGAATAGCCAGGCAAAGAGGGTCCATCCGCGCGCCTGGTTGATCCAGTTATTCGAAGCATCTCTTTCAATAAGCGCAGCTATCGCAAAAGCAAACGGTATCGTAAGCCCCGCATACCCCATGAAAAGTGTAGGCGGATGAAGGACCATCGCCCAGTGCATAAGAAGCGGGTTTAGACCAACACCGTTTCCCATCATAGCAAACTGGGGGTCGGCTGCTTTAAACGGATTGGTAAATGCCAAAGTGGTAATAAGCAGGGCAAGTTGAACATAGTTTGATATATATAAGGCCTGAGATTTAAGCTTATCGGTCTTCTTTAAGTTAAAGTAGGCGAGCACCGCCGTGTAGCCGCTAAGCATCCATATCCACAGAAGAAGCGAGCCCTCATGACCCGCCCAGAATGCGGAGATTTTGTAAAATATGTTCATAGTCCTGGTCGAGTGCTCAGCAACATAGCCAAACGTAAAATCATCGTTTATAAATGCAGCCAATAAGACAAGGCTCGCAAAAGTTGAGATGACAAACTGCCAAATCATGCCCCAGCTGGCAGCCTTTTGTTGCTTTTCACCCTTGCGGATCTTATTGCCGACATAGTAGCTGTAAGCGGTGTAAATTGAAAGGCCAATCATTACAAGAAGGGCAAGTATTCCGACATAACGCATGTGCTATTCTCCTCCTATTTTTTTCGACTTATACTTAGAGGGACATTTTGTCGTAATGCTTTTTGCCTCCAGCATATTTTGTGATACTAGCTTGCCCTCTACTATGGCCTGAACGCCGGCTCCAAATGTTGACGGCACCTGGCCGCTGTAAGTTACAGTAAGCTCTTTATCCTTTTCAAAAATTTTAAAAGTATATTTATTACCCTTTTGGACAACCGTTCCTTTTTTAATCTCACCACCAACCTTTACCGTCTTGCCTACATAAGAATCATCCTTTATCACTTCTTCTACCTTCTTATAATATGAAAGCGATGAGGATGAGGAGTTACTCAGTAAGCTATAGACCATATAGCCAATGATGGCAACAAGGACGACGGTCACAACCATCAAACGCGTTTTGCTTTTGCTATCAACCACTCTAAATCTCCCCCTGATTTTTATGGCCAGCGAAGCCGATTAAACCTTTTTCTACTATGCAATGTAGCATAAATATAAAAGCTGGTCAGGTCAACCATAAACCCTAGCTAAAACAAGGCTTTTTATGTAGCCAGCCAAGCAGTAAATAAGTTTTGAACCTAGCCGCCGACATCCGGCTGAACTTTAGATTCCTGGCCTTTTTGTATATCAAAAATCAATCGCATTGCGGTAATGGCGACTAAAATAAATGTCAGTGTAATAAGGGCGGCAAATAACTTTATCGAAAAAGAATCGGATGCGGCAAAGGCATTATCCGGATGAAATAACTTGCCGGTTTTCCAAAGTAGAAGATACGTCAGTAGCGGAAAGGTAAGATTAAGGCCCGCCCATAGCGACTTATTATCCACCATCAACCTGATTAAGAAAGTAACAATTGCCATAAGAAGAATAAGAGCCGCAATTTTAAGCCGGGGCTCATCCCACCAGGTTCCGCCCCAAATAATATAGGCGCCGATCGCTCCAAGGGTAAGATGAGCCACCCAAAACAATGTTGCAGTAGTCTGGCCCGCCGAAGACCAGTTGGCCATATTGTTTTTAAACCTATCTCCCCCGACTGGAAATATTGAGCCAACGAAGTATAGCAGCCCCAGCAGCCCCGATGCGATAAATAGAATAAGACCGACCCACGTTACTGCAGCATGCAAATAGATCAGCCTGATATTGCTTCCTAGTGTTTTCTCTTCCGGGGCAAAAAATGCGAGGATTATAGCTAAAATGATTAGCCCGAGGGTAGTAGATAAAGCTTTTATTCGCCTTTTTGGATCAAGCGCCATGATAAAACTAACTACTCTCCGTATCTCAGGCAAATTTGCCTGATTTTCAAACAAATAAGCAATATATAGTCTGCTGCTCAATTGTCAATTTCTTGAAGCTTCTTATTTTTATTTAATGATTTTTGGCACAAACCATTAAAATAGGACACCCCCGTGCCAGGAAGCGCATCTTAATTGTTTAGGCAAGCAAACCTGGCCAGGGGTGATGAATAACCTGTCTACTTGCGCCTTTTAGCTTGCCTAAACGTATTTAGCTTAACAAAATTTGCGCATTTTAGCAAGGAAAATAGTTAAAAGTAGCGTGGTGTTATGATACGGGATTTTGGGATTTTAAGCCGCGACATCGCATGGGTGGTTTAGTAAAACCAGAACTTGCCTCTCAACAAGCTCCTCGATGAATTCTTGTATCTCCGTGCGTATTTGCTCCTCAGGTTTTTTGCTATGAGCCCGCATTTCCCTGACGATATCTTCTATCGCATGCTTTCCGTCTGCAAGCTCCCAGATTCTCGTCCCGGCAGCGTTTAAAACAAACAGCTTTCTATTTGTCGACTGGATTATTAGTGTTTGGTTATCGATAACACATGATGCCGAATCAGCGCCACGCAGTGGATAATAATCCATGTTCATGCTTCGTCTTTTCCTCCGTACCTAAACAGCAATGTTCGAAAGTCCATGCCAGCACAGGCCACCAGCGGTTCATGATGTCAAGCAAATTTGGTTGACAACTACATATACCATCTCCCATGCTTTAAAGCGATAACTTCGCGAAAGATACGCCGCTCTTACTTTTAATTCCCCATCCGCAAAAATTTAAAAGTGATTTATTGAATTAAGCAATAAAAGAACAATCTCTCTATACTGAGTTTGTACCGAGCTTTCTAAGGCTCCCTACTCCACATTTGGCTAAGACTTTTTCTGCCAATCCCATTCCGGTTTTATTTGGCTATCTCTTGGGTAAAGAATGATATGTATGGGTTTTGCTTGGGGGTTGCTATTAATGGCTGATATCAAAGAATACAGAAAAAACGGCAAGCATTTTTGGCTTTGGATATTATCGACCTTGCTTCTATTTACTCCGCTATTTATAGCCTGGCAATATAGAGAGATGCTGCCGTTGGGAATTGCTTACGTGGGCAGAGAAAATCTATCCGGTACGGTTGTCGAGAACTACCCTGGTAACCCTCCCGCAACAGGCATCACAGTCAAAATAGACGGCGAGTGGATAAAGCTGAGCAAACCAGGTAGCTTTATCGCCGAGAATCTTACCCTTGGCAGGCATCTTGTGACTATCGAGGGGCCAAGCTACGCGACACTCTCCGAAGATATCGAGATCAAGCGAGGTAAAAACGAAAGCAAGTTTAAGCTCTTGCTTACTCCGGTTGAGGCTGCAAACCGCTGGATGCAGACAAAAAAAGAAGATAAACACGCGGAGACTTATTCCTTCTTCCACCCGGATGATAAGAAGCGGATCGACCCGGCAGGTTATGTGAAATTTAAAACCGATATTAAAAATAGATTTGGTGTTACAATAAAAAGCTATAAGGTAGATTCGCCAAGAGTATTTATGTCGTGGGAGCATCCCCGCACAAAACGAGTATATAGAAACGTGATTGCAATGAAGGCAAGTGCGGTGCTAGAGGCGCCTCAGGTGGGCTCCACTGAAACAGCGTGGACGATTTACGCGCAGAACCTAAATGGGCGCTGGGTGTTCTTCTCTACCGAGTAGTTTTTCTTATCGGCATAAAGCGACCGCCGGTTTCTCAGCGGCCGCTTTATTAAACCTGGGCCCGAAGCGTGAGGCCTGATTTAGGCTCTCACGCTTCGGCTTCCGTCTTAATCCTCTACCTCATTCTCTTGTTCTACTTCTGCCTTTTGCTCGATCTCGTTTTTGATTTTTTCATTTTCTGCTTTTGCGTCGCCGGACTTAGCTACCGCAAAGCCCTCATTCTTGACCTCGATCTTGACTTCGTTATCAGCTTTGCTATGGCAAGCATTTACATTGTTGTTGACGAAAACAACCGTTTTTGAAGCGTTGCCTATAGCATAAGCATCGCCGCTCTTTGCAATAGCTTTATTGTCAATCGATGCATCCTGATCTACCTTAGCTAGGTTTGCCTGGATTTTAAATGTGATGGGTTTCTTTTTAAAGTGGTGGTTCCCATTCACGCTGGCGAACGCCATGCTCGTCATGCTGAGGACAAGTACGAACGCTAGCAATATCACTAAAGCCTTCTTCACTAAGATTCACCTCCTTTCGCACTAGTAGTTTGCAATATTAAATTTGACTAAGACTAAAGCTGGATTAGTATCCTAGAATTGACGGTAACTTGAACGGCTTTCTCTAGGACCGGGAAAAATTATTACCGTTAATCAAAAACTTCTAACATCTAAACCTAAATTCGTTATATTTTTTTGCCAAACGGATGTTATATTTAATAACTGCAGGTAGATAAGGTTATTTAAATTATGATTGCCACTTACTACTAGTCAGTTAGAGATCGCTACTATTTTTATAACCACTGGTCAGCAGCTTACGAATAATTCCGCTGAAAAGTAGAAAAATTATTTAATATTAGGCTCTCTGTCTGACTGCTTGAAATAGTCGGCAACATAATTCTAGTAGGCAATATTTACGGTCACACTTAAAGGTTTAAAAAGGTAAGAGGGGCTATTCGGCCCCTCATTTATCTTGCTACGTGTAGGTTGTTGTTCCATTTTTTTATTTTCTAACTACGTATCGCCAAGGCTTTGCCTTTAGAGTGAATCCGACCCACGCAGCAAGCATAGCTGCAACTATAGCCCAGATCCACAAAGAAGACTCGGCGGCCGCATGCTGGCGCTGCCGGGCTGCCCCGGCTTTTGAGCCCGTGTAATCCTCGGCTTCTGCCGCACTTAGGTTAGCTCCGCCAGAGTCACCGGGGTTTCCACTATATAACGCATAGCCACCCGCGGCATTGTACTTCGTTTTTATTATCTTAGGCTTGTGTGGCCACAGGATGCCATCTGAGATAGCTACGCTGCCTGAAGTTGAATCACCGCCTCCCTGTTCTACGTCGTTTCTGATGTCTCCATCGCTTGAGCCATCATCACCGCTGGGCAGCGGCTCTCCTGCTCGAGTCAATGCATCGCCTGTCATAGCGATAGCTGCTCCAAAATTAAGAACGCTGTTCTTAATTTTGTTTGAGCTATGCGAGTTGCCCCCTTCAACCGAGCTTGCATCTGCACTTGACCGCACATCTGATTCAGAACTACTTCCGGTTGCATCCGCATTGCCAGTACTTGCTACCGCATCCTGGCTCAACCGATTTCCGATGGAAATCGCCATCGCGTCTTCACTCGGATCCACTAAGGTAGTTTGCAACAGCGTACCGGTAAAAGAAACATTCGCATTAGACATGTTGTTCTCTGCGTTAGCATTACCGGAAAAAGCCAGGCCGGTTCCCTGGTTTCCTACGCTATTGGTAGTCTCGTTCATCGCAGAAGCATCGCCATACGGATTAAAGATGCTTATGTCGGCATACGCCTTCGCGCCCGAGTCGCTTTCAATTGTATTGGTTGATACCGATCCGACCGCAGTTGCATTGCCGGTCGTTGCGTTAGCCGATCCAGTAAGCAGCGCCCAAATGTCGTAGACAACTTCTATGATCACTTTGCCTTGCTCAATTATCGGCTCTGCTACCTTTACAACTGCATATATTGTAGGTGACAGGTTTACTATATTGCCGTTCATTACATTCGTAGCATCAGCATCGCCAGTCGATGCTAGAGCTCCTCCCTGGTTTATTATAGAGTTGTCTACGTTGTTTGTCGCAACAGCTTGCCCATCCTGAGAACCATCATATCCGGTACCCGAGGATATCAATGGGGCATCTCCTACTGCCTTTGCCGTAGCGCTGCTGTCTATGGAATTAGAAGCCTCCAAACCTAAGGAATTTGCATTGCCTGTCTCAGCAGTCGCACTACCTTCGATCGACCCGCAGAAATTATAGATGACCTTGATCCAAACATCAGAGTCCGTTATGTCGGGAAGCTCAAGCACGCTTGTTATATTCGGGGCGATGACCACGCTGTTGTTCTCCATCGTATTTGAAGCCGTAGCATTGCCAGACGCCGATAGCCCTTCCCCGCTATTAATTATCGTGTTGTTTGTATGGTTTAAAGCGTAAGCGCTCCCATCTGATACTGCTCCTCCGCCTGCCTTTAACGGGGCATCACCCACCGCTATGGCATCTGCATAACTATTTATATCATTGTCAACACTTGCACCAATAGCAGATGAGTCACCCGATGTTGCGCTTGCCATCCCTGATATCATTCCTAAGAAGTTGTAGACAATATCGATGACCACGTTGGCGTTTACAATGTCGCCGCAAAGCGCAATGATCGTGTTAACGATAGGGGCGATTAGTATCTCATTTCCGGTCATCGTGTTGGTGGCATTTGCGTCACCGGTAACAGCGCCTGCAGTGCCCACATTATCTATCGTGTTGCTGCCGGTATTTTGTGCAACTGCGTTTCCGCCATAAGACCCCCCGCCACCAATAAGAGGCGCGTCAGCCAACGCTTGGGCGCTCTGCGTGCTATCTATTGAGTTATTTGCAACTAGCCCGGTAGAGTCGCTACTGCCGGTTTTGGCATTGGCCGACCCAACTATGGCAGCTAAATAGTTATAAACCACATTTATGATGATATTCGCATCGGTTATATTGCCCAGGGTTTCAACTGTAACTGTTGTATCGGGCGATATCGTGGCTATGTTATTTTCCATTGTATTTAAGGACTGGGCCGCTCCGGAGCGGGAGTATGCATCGCCACTATTGCCAATTGTTTGTGATGCGGTATTGTCGGCAATGGCGTCACTGCTTCCTCCTCCCCAGCTCTCATGCGAGTCACCGGAAGCATTTGCATCCGACGTATTGGTTACGCTGTTTTCCGCTTGCGTACCTAATGAGTTGCTGTCACCAGATGTTGCCGACGACTTTCCACCAATGTTTACATCAACATTCTCCTTAGTTTCAACCTGTAGGCCGTTGCTGGGAGGCTCCGGACAATTACTACCTGCACTAACAGCATCCCCTGAACCGCTACCCTCATTCTGGTTTGAAGCGGAATTATCGGCAGTCGGCCCTTGCCCCGTATCTTGGGTACTTACAACTGCCGTATCTTGCACTTGATTGTCTTGCGGATCTGCAAAAGCAGGCGCCCCAACAACGCCGAAAACCATGCATATAACAACTAAAATGGATAGGAGTTTTCGTTTCAGCACCTTTCCACCCCCTTTCCTTAAGACTAAGCTGTTCAGTTTAATGCGCCCAAGGCTGGGTTAATATAGTGTAAGTGGGGAGGTTAAACCTCCCCACTTTAACCACCGTTTAATTTACCGCATAGCACTCTGAGAAATCCGCGCAAATGTTAATTGTTTTATCAGCGGTTGCGCTTCTTTGGATGTTGATATTTACACAATTTTCTGCATTATTAGTTGCAACAGCCTCGCCAGTTGTCGCGTCGGCCTGGCCATAGTTGGTCACCGTAATCGGATTCTCATTGGCTGCCTCACTGCCGTCGCAAGCTTCCGCTTTGTTCTTAGCATCAATATGGGTGATCGCATGGTTTCCAAAAGCGGTTGCATCACCTGTGTAGGCGTAAGTCCCGTTATCGAACTTCACTTTAATACAGATGTCACCGAAGATCTGAGCCGGGCAGCAATCGAAGATATCTGCAAGCCAGCTGAAGTCGTGACCGCCATCAACTTCATTTAAGCTTGCGTCTGAAACCCATGGTATAAACGGCGGGATATCATCGACATAGACATCAACATTCGCATTAGTATCTGCCGTATCGACTATATCCTCCTGCTCGCAGTTCTGAGCATTTTGCGTTGCAGTTGCAGGTTTTGTAAGCGCCGTAGCTCCGCCCTGGTTATCCACAACTATCGGATTATCATTTATAACCTCGGAGCACTCATTGGCTTTAGCCTCGTTATTGGTTTTAACTTGGGAGTTTGAAAAATTGCCCTTGGCTTCAGCATTGCCTGTATATGCTTCGGTGTTGTTATCAAAGCAGATATCCTTGAGTATGTCGCTGTTGATCTTGGCCCCGCTTTTGAAGAGATCGATTAGATCACCTCTGCCTTCATAAGCGAAAGCAAGACCGCTCATACTCACTACCATAGCCAATGCAACTAATACCACAACTAATTTTTTCATTATCTTTCACCTCCTTTCGCTACTTACTAAATGTTTCTTGATATAGGCCAATCTTTTGACAAACTCGTACCTTAGGCAGGCACGAGCGAACTATCCCCTACGTGTTACCCTTTTTACCGTATCTACTATCTCTTTTGCGTCAGAGCCTTTTACGATATAAGCATCGATGAGCCTATCGTTGTCCCTGGATATATAGTCAAAAGAGTCGAATATCGACAGCACGATTAGTTTTACTGAGGGGTATGCATCCTTAACGGTTGAAAGAAAATCTACCTTGCCCTTTTCATCTGATCCTAACCCGATTAAAACAACATCAGACGATGTTGCCTTAAGCAGAAGCGGGATTTGTTCTAGACTAGATGCTCTCCCTGTAACCTCGATACCATGCGAACCCAGCAGCTTGCTGAGAATATTTTGAAAGATGCTGTCACTGTCGATTACTAGAGCTTTTACCATTGAACCTCTCTTTTTAGCGCTTCCGTTTCGCATGTCGCATGTTAACTAGTTGCAGCTTTGATCCTTGCTCCATGTTATGCGCTGGGCACAGATATTTCTTCCGCCTTTTGGATAGTATTGGACTGTACGAAAGGATAGGATTCTATGGGGGTGCGGGTAAGGTCCTGATGTGCCAAGGTCAATTAAAGCTGATAGCTGTCAGCTAGTGGGAGCAAGTAGCGAGGGCAAATATGTTTGATATTATTTAGATGCTTCGGCGCCGCTCATTGCTACCCTCTCGCCGCGGAGTTTACCCTGAGCGAAGTCGAAAGGGCCTGGGATGACATCTATTGCTGCCTGCTGCCTTTTAGCAGCCCTAAAGAGCTGCACTACGTTTTTTATAAACCATGGACCCTGGTCCCCGATCCCTAGACCCTTTTCTTATGCGACGACGGAGTCGTAAGCAAGTTTGGCCGCCTCGACTCGGTTTTTTACGCCAAGCTTGTGGAATATGTTTCGAATATGGAATTTGACCGTGCTTTCTGAAACAAAGAGTTTTTGGCTTATCTCGACGTTTGTGGCTCCGTTAGAGAGGAGTTTCCAGACTTCCCGCTCTCTTGGAGTTAAACGATCGCTGCCCCTTATGCAATGCAAACCAATCGGTATTATATTGCGCGTAAGTTGAGGCGATATTGGGTTTAACCCGCCTGCTACCTGCCGTACAGCTTCTACTAACTCTACTGCATCTATACTTTTTAGGACGTATCCATCAGCTCCGCTTTCAAATGCCTTGATGACATACCGCTTGTCGTCAAACCCGGAGAAGATCAACACCTTTGTTTCCTTATGTCTATCCCTAATACGCTTCATAGTAGTTATGCCATCCATATCAGGAAGCCTTATATCCATAACAATAACATCCGGCATAATATCATCGGCCAACACCACTGCCTGTTTGCCGGTGGATGCTTCACCGATTACCTCAATGCCGTTGCATCTCTCAAGAACTTTCCTAATACTCATCTGCATAAGCGGATGGTCTTCGACAATCATCACTCGCAAATTACTCATAATTTGCCTCCTGTGGCAAATGCTGCTTCAAGATACTTCCTATAGCGGTATGGTAAATTCAATACAGGTACCTTTACCAGGAGTGCTCTTGATATCAAATATGCCCAGAAATTGCTCAACCCGGTCTCTCATGCTTATTAAACCGTATCCTTCAAGGTCTTTTACCTGCTTATCTAAGTCACAGATATTAAAGCCAACCCCATTGTCACTGATGCTGCAGGATACCCTGGAATCGTCAAAAGTCATGCTTATCACAATGCGAGTTGCCTTTGCATGCTTACTAATGTTGTTTAGTGCTTCCTGGATAACCCTGAATAAGCTGACCTGAATTTCGGCAGGGATATCCCGCCCCTTTGAGTGCACAGTAAAATCCACCTCGATACCAGTTTTAACCGAGAACTGGCGGATGTGCTCCTTAATCCTTGCTATCAGGGCTTGCCTTGAAACGCTCTGGGGCTTGAGTGAATATATTGACATGCGAAGCTCATGAAGGCATTGGCTAAGTATTGTCTTTAACGACTGCAGCTCTCTTTTAGCCTCTGCCGAGCCTACCAAGTCTTCCAAAATGTCTGTTTGAAGTATAGCGCTTGACACCGCCTGGGCGGGACCATCGTGAAGATCAAAAGCAAGTCTCTGGCGATCCCTTTCGAGAAGACCGTTGACATCGCGAAGCATCTTTCTAACGCGGCCTTTCTCCAGCTCCAGTTTTCTAACTTGATCAAAAAGAACTAATGTTAAGTCGGCGGCGATTGAGCGATCCAAAATCCTTATGAGCAGCTCAGCCTCTTTTTCGACAACTTGCCGAACCCAAAAATCAAGGTCTAAAGACTTTATCTCATCTTTAAAGGCCTTAAGTAACCCATCCAATATAGCTTGGTACTTTTCCTTATCAAGCAGAGCTGCTTGTCGCGATTCATTAGCCTGCACGAATTCCTGTATCAAGTTCTCTTTAGGCTTAGACTGAGAATCAATGTTTGAGATGATATCTTTTGTTCTTTGTTTAAAGTAGTTAAGCAATTCGTCGCTTGCCGTTCCGCTAAGCGACATTGACAACCTTCGGAACGCAGATTCGGATACCGCTTTTAGCTTTAACATGGATTCGTCTGAAGTAAAAATCATTTGTCCATTGATGTTAGTATTTGCTTTCCCTTGCGTCCATTGTTTACCCATTTACACTAAGCCTAAACAAAACATGCGTAAACAAAATAAAGCTGGTGCGACCTCTAGGATTGCCGGCAAAATACTTATATCAACAGCGTTTATATAAATAGCACTGTGTAACGTCTAACATAGTGTTGGGTAATATCTGGTCACCCTTTTTGGCTATTTGTTAAAATTTGGACAAATTTTAACCGTCCCTCTAGAAAAAGTTTGTATCATCGGTTACAATGGATTGACCGACCAATAGCTTTAAATTCCAAAAGCAGATCATTATAAATCTATTCGAAGTTAGCAATTGAATTAGGAGTTAAAAGTGAACGAGATACCTGAAGGCGTAATTGAACGGCTATCAACGTATCTAAATTGCTTAATAAAGTTTCAGCAAAGCGGAATTGAAACCGTCTCTTCAGAGCGGTTAGGTGCGTCTGCTGGCGTCAATCCAGCTGAAGTGCGAAGGGATTTTACATACTTCGGCACGTTTGGCAAAAAAGGTGTCGGCTATGGCGTTGAAACGCTAATCCAGCATATCCAGAGAATACTGGGCTCGGATGAGCCGCATAAAATCGCGCTTGTTGGGGCAGGTAATCTAGGATCTGCTATTGCTTCATATGAAGGTCTTCTGCAGCACGGCTTTCATATTTCCGCTATCTTTGACAAAGACCCTGATAAGATAGGTAAAACAATTCAGCACCTTGAGGTATTTGATATCAAGGATTTGCCGCAGATTGTTAAAAATGCAAACATCGAGATCGGCATAATCGCAGTACCGCCAGCCGCCGCGCAACAGGCAGCCGATTTGCTTGTAGAGGGTGGAGTGCACGTTATATTAAACTATACACCAGCGCTCATAAGCGTTCCGGCTGGGGTGCAGCTGCACAATACCGACCCGGTCCAGCAGCTACTGCATACGCTTTACTACCTCTCTTCGGCCGGGGATAAAGCGATACTTAGAAAAAAGCGCAACCCTAACGGGAGCAAGAACCATATCAAAACGTCACGGTAACACAAGCCTCAAGCCACCTTAAACCTAGTTTATCGTGCTTAGCTCTAGCCCATATTCGCTCCAGCCTGCATAAAGTAGTGCAGGGCTTTATAGCCCCGCCCGGGAGTTAGAAAGGCAGTATAAGGTTCTAGAACCTTGCTCCCTCAAGAGCTCTATAACATGAGCAGTCGCGCACTTCTGGAATTTTGGGTATGAGCGCCAGGAGAAAATCCTTTAGCTTCTCATTGTTTTGCATGAAGACCTTAACTACCTCCTCATGCGATACCGGCGCTATCTCCGGCACACCTTCAAGACCTACATCGTAGTCGGTAATAAGCGATACGTTTAAGTAACACATTTCAAGCTCACGCGCCAGATATGCCTCTGGATACTGGGTCATGTTGATAACCTCCCAGCCCATCGAGGAAAACCACTTGCTTTCAGAGCGGGTGCTAAACCGTGGACCCTGTATAACCACAACAGTGCCGCCGTTTACCGCAGGAATATCTAATTCTTTTGCAGTTTTGTAGGCCACCTCGCGCATAGCCGCACAGTAGGGATCAGCAGCACTAACATGAGTTGTTACCGGCCCATCATAAAATGTGTCTTTACGACCGCTAGTGCGATCGACGAACTGGTCGCAGAAGACAAATGTGCCTGGCCTGATCTCGGGCTGCAGGCTTCCGCTAGCACAAGGGCCAATTATTTGCTCAACCCCAAGCGATTTCATCGCCCAAATATTTGCGCGGTAGTTTATCATGTGCGGAGGATACTCATGATCACGCCCATGACGGGGCAAAAATGCGACCTTCTTTCCCGATACCTCGCCTATCGCGACCTTGCTGCTCGGAGGCCCATACGGAGTATCTACGCTTATCTCTTCAATATGTTCTATAAAAGAATAAAACCCCGAGCCGCCAAATATGCCTATATCCGCTTTTTTTTCTGCCATTTCTTGCCTCCTAACAATTAAATCTAGAGCCGCACCTGATATAAACAGGGGCTGGTAAAGCCAAGGAATGTAATAATATTACATGAACTACCTGGCGATTGGAATGTTTTTGGATAAATATAAGAGTGTTAAGACTATTTCTTTATAACCCTTGCCAGTTCGCCATTTTTAGCCGGGATTATTTCGATTGCTTCCGAGGGGTCTTCCAGGTGAATAACCCGCTTCTTTTCATCACCAAACTTAAAGCTTGCCACATCAACCTCTTTGGCAGATTTAGCTTTGCTGTATCTTGCCGTAAGAGCCGCTGCCTCAAAAATAGTATTATCACCAAAGCGATCCTGCAGAATAATGGTGAGCGGGCCGGGGAAATTTTCTACCTCAAATATTAAGTCCCCGGGTTCTGCAAGCTCAATGAGCCTGTTATTCTCCTGCTCGTTTCTTGCTACCACGATGACCGCATCCTCGCTTGATAAAAAGATGCGGCCAATTTTTATTAAGTTGACATCCTTTGGCGAAGGCTCGGCCTCGACTTTGTAAAGGTTGCGAAGCCTTGTCGAATACATAGGGTCGGTTAAGATACAGCCCCCAGCTGGCGACGGATATTCATCTATGCCATATTTCTTCGCCAGCTCCATTTGCGGCTTTCTTGAGCGGCCTCGAATTGCAAGTAGCTTGCTCCTGTCGACCAGTCCTTCCCTCTCCGGAATTGTCTCATCAAGGAACTTTGCAGAAAGCGGGCGAAGCAGATAGCCTTCAAGGCCAGACTCTCTCTCAACTACTCTTAATGCGTTGCGGTTCTGCGATTTTGGCCGCTCACCTAAGACTTCGCCGGTCGCAATAAAGTCGGCTCCAATCTCCCTCATCAGCTCACCTGCCCGCTTGATCATAAGCGCGTGGCAATCAATGCAGGGGTTCATAAAACGTCCATAGCCATGCTTTGGAGATTTTAACATCTGAAGATGCTCTTCCGTTATGTCGATTATGTGGATTGGAATGCCTAGCATGACGGCAGCCTTCTCAGCGCGAGCTGAACCAAAAAAGGGAGTTATAAACGTTACTGCTTCAACTTCTATCCCTTGCTCCTGCAGTACCTTTGCCGCCAGTATGCTATCTAGACCGCCGGACATGAGCACCAGCGCTTTTGCCATGTCGCGTCACCTCAAACTAATGTATTGTGGCACTCGCTTATTAAAAACCACAACCCTGTCATATCCAGCCTCTTTGGCATAAGCAAGCGCAATATCAAAATCTTTGCCAACTTCCTCCGGTCTGTGGGCGTCCGAGCCAAATGTAATTGGGATATTTGCTTTAAAGCAAAGCTTTATAATATCCAAGCTTGGATATACCTCACCGACCGGCTTTCGCAGCCCAGCTGTATTTATCTCGACAGCAACCCCGGCCTCTTTGATTGCACTGAGCGCCTTTTCAACTAGCGGAGCTATGTCGCTCTCAGGGCGGAAATTATATTTCTTGATCAGGTCAAGGTGCCCGATGATATCAAAAAGTCCTGTACTCGCAGCCTCGGCGACCAGATCAAAGTAGCGCGCGTAAAGCTCAAAGAGATCCCAATCTTTATATCCATCAATGTAACGGCTATCGTCAAAACCCCAGCCATCGATAAAGTGAACAGAGCCGATAACAAAGTCAAAATTATAGGATTTAAGTATGCGCGAAGTATTTTCCTCAAAACCAGGGAGGTAATCAGCCTCGATACCCGACTTGATCAAGATATCGGGAAACTCATTCTTAATCTGCTCAACCGCCTGGATATACTCATCAAGCTCCTCAAGCGACATGGTAAGGGTAGGGTCTTGTTTAAAAAGTAGTGGCAGATGATCGGCAAAACCTATCTCTTCTAACGATAGCGTGCGGGCATGTCTTACATAATCGGCCATCTCGCCTTGAGCGTGTCCGCATCGCTTGGTATGGATATGGTAATCAATCATTTTCTAATTCTTCCTCGGTAATAACTTCTAGTCCTGCTTCCTTAAGCAGAGCAGCCGTAACTCCATCACCCTCCACTATATTACCGGAAAAAGTCCCATCATATATAGCACCACATCCGCAAGACGGGCTCAAAGATTTTAAAATTGCTTTTTCCGCCCCAATAATCCTGGCGAGACTCAACATGGACAACGCGCCCGCAATGAACTCGTGGGTAACATCCTTGCCTTGTTTAGTTATGACCCGCGCTTTCCCAGCAAGCACTTCTTTACCGTCTCCCCCGACTAATTCTGCAGGTGGCCGGGGAGTGGTAAGCCCTCCAGCCTGCTCAGGACAAAGTGGCATTGCAAGACCCTCCTTGACTAGTTGCAGCACGGGTTTGCAAAGTTTGTTGCCGCCATCATATCTGGTATTTAGACCAATCAGACAGGAACTTACTACATATTTTACCTTTTGAAAATCAGTGGTCTTGTTATCCAACGTGCCTCACTTACACCTTTCGTGGCTGTAAGTCTGGAGATAATCGTATCCGGTGAAACATCCGGTGGAATCTGCAACTCCAACCGTATTATATTTTCACCCTCCCCTTCAAGTTCCTCAATCTCGATGGTCCGCACCGTTATATTCAGTTCGCCCAGCGCAGACATGATAAGCCCAAGCTCCTGGGGATTATCAACAGCAACCAACTGGATAGTTTTATGTGCAGGGGCCGCCCTGACCTCGAGATAGACAAGAGCGGTTAATGTCAGGAAGATGAGAAGTGTTGCAACTGTAGCGGCAACATAAAGCCCAGCCCCAACGGCAAGCCCGATACTAGAGACAACCCAGATACTGGCTGCAGTAGTCAAGCCGCGCACAATACTTCCTTGCCGGATAATCGCGCCTGCACCTAAGAAGCCGATACCGGTTACAACACCTGATGCTATTCGGCTAACGTCCACGTTCGGGAGACCTAAGAACGGCTCGATCGAGACAATCATGACAAGCGCCGCACCTAAGCTCACGAGAGCGTGCGTACGAAGGCCTGCAGGTTTCTCATGAACCTCTCTCTGGTATCCTATAATTCCGCCTAAAACTAACGCAAGAACCAAGCGAAGTGCTATTTCCCAAAACGGTGATGTCACTATCCATACCTCGTTTTCTATTGATCTTAAATCTAGTTATCGACCTTATAATTTGCCCTGTTAATGAAATTGTAACAATTTCATATTCTTATTCCCACCAAAGCCACAGATATACTCCGGTAAAAAACTTGCTTGCTGCATGTAAAAAGGGCTATAATGAATGCGAACATATGTTTGCTAAGGAATGATGACTACGAAGCACCAATTAGCAAAAAAAGTCGAAGTAAAGACGTTAAAAGACAACGCACAAGGAAGACGCCTTATCTGCCCGCAACACGGTTTCCGAATTGGTAAGATATCTGACAAAAAAAGGAAAAATGGAGCCCTTGCCTCCTTCGTCCTAAAATGCCCAAAGTGTGGATATAAAGAGCAAAGGATTTTAAGTATATAGGTGCCGAAGTCTTGAGATGCAAAGGTGCCAATGTCTTTATTTACTGACTTTGGCACGTTGGGACATTGGCACTTC
Organism: Bacillota bacterium; assembly: GCA_023511485.1. Classification (NCBI taxonomy): domain Bacteria; kingdom Bacillati; phylum Bacillota; species Bacillota bacterium. The sequence continues at coordinate 27,522 of JAIMBH010000023.1, forward strand.
TAGACTAATTACTCGAAAAAGATTTCGGCGGTGCCAGTTGGCTCAAACTCATCTGCCTCGGGCGTATGCGACTCAATCAGCCTTTTTGCCGCCGTGCGAAGTACATAATCATAAGCTTCTTTAGCAAGCCACTCGATATATGTCGGGTCCTCAAGCAAGATGTCCCCGAGCGTTTTATCCGCATGTTTCCCGAAGGATAAGACAACGGACTCGGGCTTTTCAAGCCACGCTGACTTCACCTCATCATCAACATCTTTCTCTGCCTTGCGAGCTTTCCTAACACCGCTCGAGCCATCGCCATATCCACCTATAATAGGTTCACTCTCGTTTAGCTCCTCGACCGCAGTCATGCCGACGTTAACTGCAAGCCTGATAGCTCTTGCAATAGCTCGAGTATCGGCCAGGCGTACTAGGTGTGGCTGCATGGGCCGCTCTGCCGACTCTGGCGAGGCGTCTCCCAGAGCCGAAAACACCCCTTTATCTGTCTCGATAACAGCACGCACTATCGCTAACATACCGTTATCTTTATGCGGCGCTTGCAGAAGCTGCGTCTCAACTCTTTTCAGACCTTCCGCATGTGCCATTTCCAGGAGACCCTCGAAAAGGACAAAGTCTTTGCCCTGGATTTTCTTGGTGAACCTTGCAGGGAGTTTGTGTTCTGACATTGCCTTACCACCTTTCAAGTTCGAACGTTTGTTCGTATATAATTGTAATATATTGCCATTTCGTGTGCAACGACATGCGCCCGCCATTGGGGCTATAACCAGGTAATATATGGCGTTGGGAAGGCTAGTGCCCTGGTGTTCAAAATTTGGGTATCTATATTTAAGCGGCAGCAGTTTAAAGTCGTCAGCAATCTGCTATTAGCCTAAAGACAAAGAAATAAGAGCTGATAGTTTAGTGCTGATAGCTAATATTGCGAAAGGATTATTATGATTGCACTAATTATTATCGTTGGCCTGATTGTGCTTGCTGTACTCATATTTGCCGGCTATTATAACAGCCTAATCTCGCTTCGGAACCGAATTGACAACGCATGGTCGCAGATTGATGTGCAGATCAAACGGCGGCATGACCTCATACCAAATCTCGTCGAAACCGTTAAAGGTTATGCCGCACACGAGCGCGAGGTGCTTGAACATGTAACCGAGGCACGATCGCGGGCCATTACAGCAGGCAGCATTGCTGAGCAATCCGATGCCGAAAACCAGCTCACGCAGACGCTACGAAGCCTCTTTGCGGTTGCCGAGAATTATCCCGAGCTAAAAGCCAACCAAAACTTCTTAGCGCTTCAAGAAGAGCTCTCCGGAACTGAAAGCAAGATCGCCTTTGCAAGGCAGTTCTATAACGACAGCGTCTACCGGTACAATACGGCGATACAGAGCTTTCCAGGGAATATTATGGCCGGCATCTTTGGTTTTAAAGAGCGGCAGTACTTTGAAGCTGAGCCGGAGTCGCGTGGACCAGTAAGGGTCGAGTTCTAAATGATGTACGAAGAAATAGCGCGCAATCGCCGTGTAACCTGGCTAATTATCATCGGCTTTGTCCTCTTTATACTACTTTTGGGCTATGTGTTTGGCATACTCACCCGCCTAGGCTACTTCGGTATAGTTATTGCACTTGTTATCGCCTTCTTTATGAGCTTTACAAGCTACTACTATAGCGACCAAATCATTCTAACCGTAAGCAGAGCCCAACCAGCTGAGAAAGATAAGTACCCCAATCTTTATAACACGGTTGAAGGGCTATCGATTGCAGCAGGTATTCCTATGCCCAAGGTCTATGTTATCGATGACCCGGCACCTAACGCCTTTGCTACAGGACGCGACCCAGAGCACGCGGCAATTGCAGTGACAACTGGCTTACTCAATATCATGAATCGACTTGAGCTCGAGGGGGTTATCGCGCATGAGATGAGCCATATCGCCGACTATGATATCCGCCTCTCGACAATCGCTGTTGTTTTAGTTGGTGCCATTTTTATCCTGAGCGGACTACTGCGGCAGAGCTTTTTCTGGGGAGAATTAAGACGCGGTCGCGGGCGTGAAGGCCTGGGGCCGATTCTGCTCATCATTGGACTTATCCTTGCGATCCTCGCTCCAGTTGCCGCGCAGCTCATCCGGCTTGCGCTGTCGCGCAACCGTGAGTACCTGGCCGATGCACAAGGTGCAATGCTCACCCGCTATCCACCAGGTCTGGCAAGTGCACTGCGAAAAATAGCCGCCGACAAGCATGTTCTTCGAGCTGCAAATGAAGCTACCGCAAATCTATATATAGTAAATCCCTTAAAGGGTGAGAGCGGGATAACCAAGAGGTTCAGCGAGTTGTTCTCCACCCACCCACCGATTGAGGAGCGAATAAGAAGACTCGATGAGATGAGCCTTGGTGAAGCACCTGGCGGACAGGTGATGCAATAAACTGCGAGCTTAGAAACGCAAGCATTAAACTATTATTTAAATTCAATTACTCCCGCACATTTCCAAGTTGCGATATTTGCTCCATGTCGGGTAACCTTTAATAAAAGATACTATATTAGGGGATGGTTTTATTGACAAGCCAGGGCAGTGTTGAAGTGAAAATATCTGAGGAAACCGCCAAGGGAGTTTACTCCAATAACGTGGTAATCTCACATAACGCGGAAGAATTTGTTATGGATTTTATGTTCATTGCGCCGAATAGCGGCACAGTAAATGCAAGAGTGATTGTGAGCCCGGAGCATGCAAAAAGAATTATGGCTGCCCTAAAAGACAACATTGCAAAATACGAAAAGTCATTTGGGAAGATTCAGGATTTGGCCAGACCAGAAACCAAGCCCGCATCTTATCATTAAATTGACGGCAAGCTTTAGCTTTAAGCTAAATCAATCCTTTAAGCGAAGTCCTGGTTATCTCGCGGAGAATCCCCTTAGCCACAATGCCTTTGGCAACTAAGCTGGCAAAGTCAAACCTATCAAAGTATATGCGAAGGCTTTTTATCTCCAGGTTATCGTCAAACACAGTTACCTCAGCCTGCTTTGATTTGATTACGGTGCCGTCGTCACCCTTGGCATCAAGTATATACTCCTCAAAAATGGTATTGCCCTCGGTCATCGCCATAACTGGGATAATTTTAAATTCTTCAAGGAAACGATAGAGCCACTTAAACCACCGGCGGGCTCCGTCTTTCCCAGTTAGTGTAAGCCCAAGGACTTCGATTACACAGTTGTCGGCAAAGAATGATACTGCCGTTTCGATATCCTCCTTCTCAATAGCCCGATCGAGCTCTAAAGTTATTCTGTGAAGTTTGCTTGTCGGGATTGCTGTATCATCCATTTTAGGCATCCTCCCTGCAAGGATAATTATGCTGCTCTTCCTTGCTCGCGAAGCCTCTCGAGCAACTCAAGCATCATCCGCTGCTCGGTTGAAGCAACAAGCCTTCTCGTTTGCACGACTGCATCCGGGTTTACCGAAATAGAGGTTATCTCGTGACTAACAAGGGCCTCTGTTATCTCAGGATAAACCGAAGGGGCTTGCCCGCAAATAGAAGATGTCACCCCGTAGCGATGGCAGGTCCTAATCACCTCAAACATTGCTTTCATAACAGAAGGGTCGCGCTCGTCAAACTCAGGGGCAAGCAGGTCTGAGTCGCGGTCGATTCCTAAGATAAGCTGGGTTAAGTCATTTGAGCCGATAGAGATGCCATCGATTCCTGCCCGGCAAAAGTCATCGATCAAAAATACTGTTGAGGGTACCTCGATCATTATCCAAAGCTTAAAGTCAGCCGAGCGCCTGAGGCCATTTTCTTCCATAATCTTTTTGACATCTTCTAACTCGTGGACCTTGCGCACAAAAGGCAGCATCACCCAGAGATTCTTGAGCCCCCACTCTTTTCGTACCTTGTTGATTGCGGCTAGCTCCATCTCAAACTCGTCACGCTGTTTAACATAGCGTGATACGCCGCGAAACCCAATCATCGGGTTTTCCTCATGGGGCTCGTATTTCTCCCCGCCTTCTAAGCCGCGGTACTCGTTGGTTTTAAAATCAGATGTGCGGTAGACGACCGGGCGCGGATAAAACGCCTGGGCAAACGTGCGCAGTCCATCGGCAAGTTTGTCGATAAATTCCTGCTGCCTTCCCTCATCGATGAACTTTCTGGGGTGAACCCCCATGCCTGCGATCATAAACTCAGCACGCAAGAGACCCACGCCATCGACCGGCAACGCCGCTGTTTTCTCGGCAAGCTCAGGTTCAGCAAGATTTACGTATATCTTGGTCGCAGTAACTGGAACACCGGCCGATACAGCTGCAACCGGTGCGGCCTCTTCTGCGCGCTTCTCCGGCAGAGCCTTTGGTTTTATCTCTCCAGAGAAGATAATGCCCCGAGCACCATCTACCGTTATCATCTCTCCATCCTTTAGTATTTGTGTAGCTTTGCCAGTACCAACTACTGATGGGATGCCTAACTCGCGGCTCACTATTGCTGCATGAGAAGTACGGCCGCCCAAGTCAGTAACAATTGCAACCGCCCGGCGCATCGCCGGTACAAAGTCCGGGTTGGTCATTGGCGTGACCAGAACATCTCCTTGCTTGACTTTATCGAGCTCTTCTTTAGTATAGACGATTTTAACCGTGCCTGAGGCCATCCCCGAGGAAGCCGCAATTCCTTCTAAGAGCACCTCGCCTGCCGCTTTCTCCGCTGGCCTAGCTTCAACGGGCGCAAGCGTGGTTACCGGCCTGGTCTGGACAAGGTATACCTTGCCTGCCTCGATAGCCCACTCGGCATCTTGAGGGAAATTATAGTGGTTCTCCAGTATGACACCGTAGCGCGCAAGCTCAATAATCTGCTCATCGGTTATCTTCTGCTTATCTCGCAGCTCAGGCTCTACATCAATGTGCTGATTTTTGCCTTCTTTAAGAGCAATTTTCCAAGCCTGGCTAACAACTTTTTTATCTATAATCTTAAGGTCGCTTTTTGAGACGAGATAAACATCCGGGGTTAATGCACCGGAGACAATCGCTTCACCCAAACCGTAGATCGCCTCAATCTCAATCTTATCGGGATCGTTAGTCAGGGGCTCAATTGTAAACATGACACCGCTTGCATCGGACTCGATCATGCGCTGCACAGGCACCGCGATGCCAATCTTAAAATGATCAAATCCCTTCTCGTGCCGGTAGAAGATGCCTCGCGCTTCGAAAAGCGAAGCCCAAACCCGCTTTACCGCATCAACTACTGCATCCTCCCCCTTAACGTTTAGAAGAGTTACCTGCTGCCCAGCGAAAGACGCCTTGGGAAGGTCTTCAGCTGTGGCGGAAGAGCGCACGGCAACATAAGCATCAGCTGGCCCGGATAGATCGCGATAAGCCTTTTTAATATTATTTGCGATGTCCTGAGGCATATCAGCAGATATGATAAGGTGTTTTATTGTATCTGATACCCTGCTCAGAGATCGGTTATCGTTATAATCAAGACCTGATAAAACCTGAGCTATCTTGTCTCTTAGACCGGCAACATCGAGAAAGGTAAAGTATGCCTGCGAGGTTACAATAAACCCTGGAGGTACAGGAAGCCCGGCCCGCGTCATCTCGCCAAGATTTGCTCCCTTGCCACCGGCAAGAGCGATATCATCCTTGCCGACTTCACTAAACTGCACAATATATGCCATAACCCTCACCCCAAAAACTTGATTAATCCTACCTAATAGTTGCCCAAAATCAAGCACGGTGAAAATAACAAGTGAGTTGTGCTGCAGTTGCCAGTGCTACAGCGCTGCAGAAAGATGGTTCCAGAAACCAGGTCTCAGGGAAATGGCATTTCCAGGGTAACAGTTTACTGCTTACTGCCTGTTTTTTGTTCCCTACTTTAAATCCCTTCCCATCCGATTATCCTTCTGCTAAAATATTATCGAACAGTTGTTCGAGGCATAATTTTTAGGGGTGCAATAGCTTGCTTGACTTAAACAAACTCTACGCACAAATAGCTTCACTCGGTAAATATCAGATAAGTAGGATCCACGACCTGGCAAAGGCCTTCGGGCTGGCTGATGAGCAAATCAGGTTGGTATCAGAAAACATAGAAGCTTTCAAAAGTAAAGTAAACCGGTCTACCACTTCATGGCTGGTTGCTATACCAACCGATGAAGAGCCGTTTCAGACACACCAACCGCCGCTGTGTCCTAGCTCGTATGCTGTGCTCTCAACGGACGGCTCGCAGATAACTCCCGACCGACATAGCCCATACCGGGCGTATCTTATAAATATCGGTAAAGTTGAGATCGGCTACGGAGACTTCCTGGGATATAAATTCGAGAGTGAGCCGAATCTCTTCTTCGAGGAAAAGGACATTAAGCGGCGTTTTGGCGGCAAAGAGCGCGATGTCTCAGGGGCAGTGCTTGCGGCGCTTCGTGGCAAAATGGAATCGGATGCCCTGGCTGAGATGATAAAAAATTGTAAGAGACGGCCCACGGTTGCGCTAACCGATGGGACACTTATCCTTTGGAGTTTAGAGGCAGATTCGGGCGGAATAAAGGGATTGGAAACCGATGATTTAAAGATGCAGTCGTTTCTCTCTCTTATGAACCTGATATCTACCGGAAAAGAAACCGGGATTCCAATTGCCGGGTATATAAGCGCGCCGGGAAGCAGCGATGTTGTAAACGCGCTAAGGGTAAGTCTTTGCCCAAGCGACCCGGTTAATTGCGACAACTGCCCGTATAGGGGTGCGGGTTTCGATGGTGCCCTTCCCTGTGCTAAGATAGATGGCATAACAGATGCCGAGCTGTTCCGCAGGCTTCTTCAAATTGGCGAGCGGTCTTCACTCTTTGGAAGCATATCAAAAATCCTGGAAGACTACGGCGAGGAGAAGATTTACTTCTTCTACCTAAATGTAGGATATGAGATCGCCCGCATTGAAGTACCGGGATGGGTCGCACGCGACAGCCAAGCAATCGAACTTGTGCATGCCACGTGCCTAGACCAGGCGGACAAGGGTGCGGGATACCCCATTGCGGTAGCTGAGGCGCACGAGCAAGCTGTCGTAAAATCAACGGACAAGAACATGTTTGATCAACTAGTTTTACAAGCATTGATAAGAGAGGGTTCCCCAGTTATTGAATCCCGCAAGTCGCTTCGCAAAAAGGGAGGCTTTGTATAAATGGCTAAGGAGTTAGCAACCGGGCGAATCGGAGAAATAATTCAGGTAGCAACAACAAGGTTTACGGCTCAAAGCGACCGTCTTGAGAGCCCGCCGCATTTTGGAAGTTTCGTCAAAGCTGAGAGCCAGGGTATGGCTATTTACGGCCTCATCTATAATGTCTACGAGACAAGCATCGACCCAAACCGGCGTGCCGTTGCTTTTGGCATCGAGCGTGAGGAGCTCTTTAAGCAGCAACCCCAGATAGCTGAGTTCTTAAAAGTCGAGTTCGAAGCGGCGGTCATCGGGTTTAACGATGCCGGCTGCATCAGGGCATATCTTCCGCCCTTTCCTCCGCGCATTCACAGCTTTGTCTATCCGTGCGAGAGACAAGAGGTGCTTGATCTAACTGAAGACCTAGAATTTATCCGAAGCATAAATGCTCTTCCTGGCTTGCCGGTTGAGGAGCTTGCCGCCGCATCAATTCGCCTTGCCTATGCCGAGCGTGGAGGCGACCGCACTTTTTTGGTGCGCGCCGGGCAGGCAATAGCTCAGCTTTTAAAAGATGAGTATGAAAAAGCAAGAAGTATTATCAGGAGAATAAGCGATGTCGGGTAAGTCGCAAGAGATCGGAAAGTTAATATCAGGCTCACTTTTATCTGGGCTTGAGGCAAAGCTAAATGAGGACATAGATGTCGAAGGTATATCGGTAGGTAGGCTTGTCGTTGTCGACGGCAAGGAGAATAAGTTCTTCTGTCTTTTAAAAGACGTCTCTCTTGAATCAACAAACGAGGATATCCTTTTAAGTCCGCCAAACGATGATTTTGCAAGACTTGTCCATGCAGGGGTAAACACGTTTTACAAGCTCTCGGTGCATCCGATGCTTATCACCGCACAAAACCCAACTGAGATGGACAGGCCCCGCCCATCGACCACTGTGCCGCCACACTTCTCCCCAGTCTGCGAGGCCACAGCCGAGGACGTCTCGCTTATCTTTGGCGAGCCGGGCATCACTAACCCAGAGATCGGCTCCCCCATCTTTATGGACGTTCCGGTTTGCCTTAATCTAGAGAAGTTTTGCAAGCGAACGAGTGCAATATTCGGCAAAAGCGGCTCGGGCAAGAGCGTGCTTGCGCGGATGGTCCTTGGATATTTAGTAAAAAGCGATATGGCAATAAACCTTATCTTTGATATGCACAACGAATATGGTTGGAGCGCGACAAGCGAGTCGGGCATCGATGACCCAAGTCTAAAGCAGCTTCTGGGCGGCAAAATCGCAATATTTACGGTTGATGCAAACTCACCACTTTACCGCAAAGTACGCCCCGATTTTGATGTGCAGATACCTTTAAGCGCAATTGAGATAGCCGACCTTGAGCTTGCCGCAGGTGAGCTGGGCTTGACTCCGGCCGGAATCGAGACGATGTATCGCCTGGCAGATAAGTGGGGCGATGACAAATGGCTTGCTAAGTTCTTGGAGATGGAAACCGATGAGTTTCCGCTAGTTATCGATGAGCTGAAAGTAAACGAGCAGGCATTGAACAAGCTTCGCCGCTGCCTTGACCGTCTAAAGAAGCTTCCCTTCATCCGAAAAGAAGTCGCTGATGATACGGTAAAGCGCATCATGGAGTTCATCCAAGCTGGCAAGCATATTGTCTTTCAGTTTGGCAGGTATAACTCAATGCTTGCCTACATCCTGGTAGCAAATATATTTACCCGCCGGCTGCATAGGCTCTATATTGACATGACAGATACCGCACGGGCCGAAGGAACCGATGGTCCAAAACCACTGATTGTAACCATTGAGGAAGCACACAAGTTCCTCGACCCTTTAGTTGCAAAGCAGACCACCTTTGGCACAATTGCCCGCGAGATGAGAAAGTATAACATGGTCCTTTTACTTATCGACCAGCGTCCAAGCGGTATAGACGATGAGGTGCTCTCGCAGGTGGGCACGCGCATCATCGGAGACTTAGGCGATGAGCGAGATATCAATGCAGTTCTAACTGGCCTTCCCAATCAAGGGACGCTAAAGGTTTTAATAAACAATCTTGAGCCGAGACAGTTTTTACTCACCGGATTTGCCCTCCCAATGCCGGTTGTAATCGACGCCAAGGACTACAGCAAGTTCTGCAATGAGATCTCGCTTGGCTCGAGCTTGATACTGGATGAGATTGAGCGAAGAAAATCCATGGATGAACTAAAGGCAAAGGTGTTTGGCGATGACGAAATCGTCTTTGACTAGCTCAGTGGCTTTAGTTGAGCCTCAGCTAAAAACCGACATTGTAAAAGTCATCCACTTTGCAGACCTTCACCTGGGGATGGAAAACTACGGGCGTGTCGATTCTAAGACTGGCCTTAGCCAGCGTGTAATCGATTTTTTAAAATCGCTTAACTTTTTGGTCGATACCGCAATTGGGCAAGATGCGGCTCTTGTTATCTTTGCAGGGGATGCCTTTCGCAACCAAAAGCCCAATCCAACACTTCAAAGAGAATTTGCAAAAGCAATTCGCCGCCTGACTAAAGCAGATATCAAGGTGGTACTTTTGGTTGGGAACCATGACCTTCCCAACATGGATAAACAAGCCCACTCGATGGCGGTCTACGACGCGTTGGAGATAGATGGCGTCTATGTCGCCCGCTCACCGAAGCTATTTACAATCCCTACAAAACAGGGCGTAGTGCAGGTGGCAGCCCTTCCCCACTTCTCAAGAAGCCGCTTGATCGCAAGTCTTAAAGAGCAAGATGTGGAGCACCGGGATAAAACACTGACCGAGCTAAACGAGCTTATGGCAAGAACAGTTGAGAGCTTCATCGATGATCTGGCAAGGCAAGTAGATACATCGATACCGGCTATACTTACCGCACATTTGAGCGTATCAACCGCAACGGTGGGATGCGAAGACCGAAGCATCCTGGCAGGCCATGAGATAACGGTGCTGCCCAGTGTACTGCAGCGGCCCGAGTTTGATTACGTCGCCCTGGGCCACATCCACAAGTTTCAAGACTTAAGCCAGGGCGCTTATCCTCCCCTTATTTACTCAGGAAGCATCGACCGGGTGGACTTTGGCGAAGAGAAGGAAGATAAAGGCTTTTGTCTGGTAAGCCTAAAGCGGGGCGAAACAACCTACAAGTTTGTGAAAACTCCGGCCCGCCGCTTTGTGACTCTTGATATCGAGTGCAAAAGCGAAGACCCAACGGCTGAGATCTGTGCGGCTTGCACGGAACAGGACTTAGATGATGCCGTGGTTCGGCTGCGCGTGCGTATTCCGGCAAGACTAAAAGAGCAGGTGCGAAAAGACGAGATTCTGAGCGCGCTCTCCAGTGCTTACTTTATCGCCTATATAAATATCGAGGCAGTCGGCGAAGAGGTAAGAACTAGAAACCCAAACCTAACCGAGGTCCAAACCCCAGCAGCCGCCCTTGCCGAGTACATCAAAACCCGTGATGATCTGCTTGAGCACAAAAAAGAGCTGATAGAATACGGTCAGAGATTGATAGATGAGCTAAGAACAAGGGATTTATAGGTCACTATTTCCAATCACCAGCTACCCAAAGTATGCGGCACCGGGTGCCCTGCTCTCTACTAAGCTTATACAGTATGTTGTTCATACATTCCACTACTTTGAATTTGAATCATCTACCTTCCAATACCCATCCTCTTTAATTAGATTCACAACACTATTAGTTTCATATGTGCTATAAAGTTGCTTTCCATCCTTGGAAACAATGGTTCCAGTCAATATAAATTCAGCTTTAGCAGTTCCTTTCTCCTTATTTATTACTATGTTGTTCCACTTTATTGAGCCAAATTCGGTAATATATCTGCCTTTCTTAACAGCATCCACTATCTGGTTGTCATAACCAGCTTTTAACCACAAATCCCGGTACTTCCTTGTCATCATCTCTGTTCCCTCAATGCCCATAGTAGTTCTGTAATCCCTATTATGCTGAGCCTTCTCGAAATTTGTTATCACTTGCTTGATCTGACTTTCATCCGTCAGTGTAGGCGGCCAAATTATTTGGCACAAGTTCGGCCAAATTAAATGACCGCCTACTGCATAAAAAATCACTCGCTTTC
>JAIMBH010000024.1 GCA_023511485.1 Bacillota bacterium
CAATACATGGTTTGGAGTATATTTTATATGAGGCAACCAGGGGTTAGTTCGAGTAGATTTTTATATGAGGCAACAGGCACATGTCGCTCTACGTGTTCGCCAAGTACATATTCTGCGATGTGCTCTCCCCTACATATTCCCTCCCCTATGCATCCCCCTGTCTGGACAAGCGTTGGCCTTGCGACTACCTTATTACTACGAATGGCTTGGAATTGTTAAGGAAGAGGCGTAAAATTGGAATCTGTACATCAGCGGTGCTAAAATAAATAGCGTTAATAACTGCAAAGTATAATGGTTATAAAATGGCTTAGATGGCTCAAATATTATGTTAGAGTTCGAGGTCGAGCTGGAAATTGCTCAATGGTTGTTCTAAGGGAGAATAGGTTGAGATTTAAGCAGCTTGCTTATCTGTTAGTTGATATATTGTTGATCGTACTTGCCCTGCTCTTGGCATTTTTCCTTCGCTTTGGCGTAGATATTCCGGATAAATACCGGGAGTTTCTCCTGTTCCTAATACCGGTTGCGATAGTTATTAAGGTTGCGGTGTTTTATGCATCCGGTTTTTACCGGCAGCTTTGGAAATACGCGAGCCTAAGAGAAGGCTTGCGGCTAGTACAGGGAATATCTGCCTCATCGCTTATCCTTCTCGGCGCGCTTTTCTTTATCCGGCGAGTCGAGATTCCAAGAGCGGTACTTGTTATCGACTGGCTCTTGACGCTAGGGCTAATAGGAACAAGCCGCTTTGTTACTCGCGCAAAAAAAGATTTCTTTACCAGCCCAAGCCAAGCCAAGAACATAGACCAGAAAAATGTAATTATCGTGGGTGCGGGCGAGGCAGGCTCGATACTGGTCAAGCACATGCAGCGCCACCCTGACCGTGGCTACAAGCCCATCGCGTTTTTGGATGATGACCCATCAAAGCAAGGGCTTATGATCCACGGAGTTAGAGTCATTGGAAATACCCGTGCAATTCCAAGGATCATGGCGGAATACCTTGTGGATGAGATAGTCTTGGCCATCCCTTCTGCCTCAAGCAAAGACAGAAGACGCATTGCACTGGAGTGCAGGGAGCTTGGCATACCGTGTAAAACTGTCCCCGACTTCTCCGAATTAGTTGATGGCGAAGCAAGCATTCTGCAGATACGGGATATCGACCCGAAAGAGCTTCTGGGCAGAAAAGAAGTTGAGATCGATTTAAAAGAGACCGCCGACTGCTATAAAGACAAGGTGATTTTAATCACCGGTGCCGCAGGATCAATCGGCTCTGAGCTATGCAGGCAGGCCACATTTCTTGAGCCGGCAAAGATAGTCGCCGTTGATATCTCTGAAAATGGCCTCTACCACCTGGAAGAAGAGATGACCTCCTGGCTGGATGATGACAAAGCCCTCTTTGAGACCCATATCATGGATGTAAGAAACAAAGCAGCAGTTACCAGGGTTTTTGAAAAATTCAAGCCCCAGGTAGTTTTTCACGCCGCTGCTTACAAGCATGTGCCCATTATGCAGAAACACCCTATCGAGGCCATGGAGAACAACTTTTTAGGTACCCGCACCATGATAGAGGTTGCCAAAGAGTATACCTGTGAAAGGTTTGTCTTTATATCCACAGACAAGGCGGTAAATCCAACCAGTGTAATGGGGCTTTCAAAATACTTTAGCGAGCAGGCGGTCAAGCTTGCTGCAAGTGACTCGGACACCACCAAATTTATGGCGGTTAGATTTGGAAACGTGCTGGCAAGTAACGGCAGTGTGATACCCAAATTCAAGAGGCAGATAAGCAACGGTGAAGCGGTAACTGTAACCCACCCCGATATTACAAGGTACTTTATGACAATTCATGAAGCAGTGCATTTAGTCATACAAGCCACCGCAATGGGCTCTGGCGGCGAGATATTTGTGCTTAACATGGGCGAGCCGGTTAGAATCCTTGACCTGGCTAAGAGCATGATTCGCCTCTTTGGTTTTGAACCGGGCAAAGACATAAAGATAGTCTACACGGGGCTGCGGCCCGGCGAGAAGATGTTTGAGGAGCTGTTTGCAGAGAACGAGACGGTGAATAACACAAAGCATCCTCAGATATTTGAAGTGCTCAGCGAGTTTGATAAAGAATTAGTATCACAAATATTGAATGAGGTCGAGAGCATAATCAACGAGGGTGACAACACCAAACTCTCAGACTTCTTACACCAAGGCTATCTCTCTCGCATATCTCCTGGTGGCAAAAAATCCTATAACTATTTACGATAAGAATTATTTAAGGCGAGCTAGCATGACTAAGGAAACCAGAAACAACACTATTAGCAGCATTTTTCCACACTATGCCATTTTATTTTCTTTATTTGCAACAGCTTTATTAAGCCTGCAATTGACTCCGTATGTCCCGATAATACCGTATGCTTCTTACGTGGCTTTTTTCTTGCAGATCATGGCTCTCTTAGCCGCTTTGCCCTACGTCAGGTTAAAATTTAAAGGCATCCATTTAATCATTCTAGTCCTCTGGTTATGCATTTTTGGTTGGGCTATGCTATCAATTTCTTGGAGCAGTTTTGAAAAACTAACTTTTCAGCGAAGCGCTCTTATCTTTACTCCTGCCACGCTCCTTTTTCTTGCTGCCCATAGCGATCGCCGGCACGAAGAGACATTCTGGAGAATTGCGATAGGCATGGCCATCTTTGGAACATCGCTTGCTGCTATTGGCCTTATTGTTTATGCCTTCGGTAAAACAGATTTGTCCTTGGCAATACAGACCCTCAGGATTGGACCTCTTAAAATAGTACAGGTGGTTACTGCCTCCGAGCCGGTAACCAGGATATCATCCTTTTGTTCTAATCCTAACGCCCTTGCAGCTTGGCTCTTGATTACAATACCGCTTACGCTTGCTCTTTTTCTTGGCCGAAAGATATCAGCTTTGTCGTTTACTATCCTTTCTGGCATGCAAGCGATGGCGCTTTTACTTACGTTTTCGCGTGCCGGCATCATGGTGGCTGCAATAGCATCCGCGCTTCTCATCTTGCTTTCTGCTCCTAGTGGCTTCGCGTTTGCAAAAAGGGTCTATCTACTGATAGCCATATCTGTTGTTTTTGGATTGCTTGCCTACCTCTTCCTTTTTAATTCTCACAGCGGCCTACCGGACCGATTTAGTATATCTTTAGCTGGCAGAGAGAGCGCGTGGTCGGCTAGTTGGAATTACTTCCTGAAGCATCCCTTTACAGGCGTGGGTTTTGGGGTCTCTCAAGAGACAATACTTAACCCAATCGGATGGAGTGCTACCGCTCACAACTGCTATATTACCGTTTTATCAGAGATAGGATTAGTCGGATTCTTGCTTTTTATTGGACTCTGGCTGTTGGCCATTGTTGTTTTGGTGCAAAAAATCCTTTCATGTAAGAGACAGGGCTTAAGCAGAGAATGCCTGATTTTAATTGCGGCAGCCTCCATTTTGATAGCTTTAATGCCTTATCAGATTTTTGAAACAACGATCTTGCGAAGCGGATTTCACATGCTTTTCTGGATTTACCTAATTGCTTTGTCAACCCAAAGCTCGCTAGAGGTTGACAATTGAGGCTGCCTGGTTGAATAATTCGCATGATAATGCTTAGATGCTAGTTATAGAGATTTTGCTATTAGTTACTTTAGCTGTCGGAAAATGTAGCTCTCCAAGCTACAAACTGTAGATGGCAGGGTTTCTGACAAAGACGCTGTGACCCAGGGACAAGCAAGTCAATACTGGTTAAGGATGATGCCGGTAAAGGTAAATTGTAAATTTCTGCGTTAAGCAATGCAGCAAACGGTATAGGTATGGTTGAATTAGAAAAAGATAAGTCTGGTTATTTAATTTATTCAGCAAGTAAGTCGGTCCTTTACTTAACAGTAGTTGCGGCAGTAACAGGATCGGCCCTTCTAACATTTGATGTGAAAACTTTTACCGTATCCCCATTTCGGGCTCTAATTCCTCTACTTTGGGTTCTTTTTGTAGCCGACGTTTTTTTTAGGCGAAAAGCGCTCAGTGCACACAATTATAAAAACGTAAGATATTATTTATTTTTCCTGGCTTTGTGGATTTCTTATGCAATTCTATCCCTTGCGTGGGCCGACTCGAGAGTTGCGGCCGTTAAAGACATCCTGCTTCTGTTTACCGGCTTGTCCCTGATTTTTTTTCTAGTCCTTTATTTTACCAAGCTAGAGGATCTCAAGCGTCTTTACTATCTATGGCTAGTAACGCTGGTGGTTACGATAGGAATCGGCTACTGGAACATATTTACCGGGAAACAGCTCTTTGAGCATCCCGAAATCCCTGCGGCGTTTAGAGCGCTTTACATGCATATACCAAGGGCGACTTTCTTCAACCAGAACGATTATGCAACTTACCTGGCTCTTAGCATCCCCTTTGTTCTTGCCTTCATAAGATTTGTCGGCAACAAACTTGGGATGGTCGCAGGATTGGCTCTTATTGTGCTTGTATTTCATCAGCTTCTCCTTACCAACTCAAGGGCTAATTATGTCGCTATAATCATTGGTGTTGTTTTTTGGTTTATATTTCTATTAAGGGGCAAAGATAAGCTAAAGGTGTTAGCAATAGCTATATTGCTGGTGCTTATATTGTTTGTTGCTTCTCCTGGCCAAATGCATAGGGCATCTATCTTAGTGCAAAAACAGCTAACGAGCATCTTTGTCAACCCCGACCCAGTAGATGATACACTAGGCGTGCGCGAAAGGTTGATCGCTAACTGTCTAATCTTTCTTAAGCAACATTATGGTTTTGGTGTGGGGGCAGGAAACGTCGAGTACCACATGGCAAAATTTGCAGTGTATGATAACGAGGGTGTGCTCGATGCCCATAACTGGTGGGTTGAGGTAGCCACAAACTACGGCATATTTATCTTTATTAGCTACCTGATGTTTTACTGTGGGCTGCTTGTGAGAATCTTCAGAGCCTATTTCAAACTAGAAAGTCCTTTCGAGAAAATGATAGGTGAATCGATGCTTGTGGGATTTTTTATCTTTCCTGTCGCGGCTACGAGCTCTAGTTCTATTATGGGGTTTGGTCCACAATGGTTTTTCTTTGCTTTTTCGCTTGCCTTCTTGAGCTATTATAGAAACAAAAGTATCTCAGACTCGACGCCAAAGCCAAGCACCATTTAACACGAGTAATGTGAGGTAGCTCGCTTGAAAAAAGTACAAGTTCTACTATCGACATATAACGGCTCAAAATATCTAAGACCCCTTCTAGATAGCTTGCTAAACCAGGATTATGCCAATCTGGAGATACTCATCCGTGATGACGGGTCAACCGATGACACACCTGGCGTACTTGAGGAATACTTGCATGTAGAAAACGTAAGAGTGCTCAGAGAGAAAAATATCGGTGTTGCAAAAAGCTTCTTCCGACTGCTCTCATTGTCCTCACACGACGCCGACTACTTAGCATTCTGCGACCAGGATGATATCTGGGAGAGTGACAAAATTTCACGAGCTGTGGATATGCTATCAAGTTATCACAACAAAGAGCCTGCACTATATTTTAGCCGATTAAAAATTGTGGATGAGGATTTATCTTTTGTGAAGTTGTCTGAAATGCCGCAGGGCGAACCTTCGTTTAGAAACGCCCTTGTGCAAAACATCGCTACCGGTTGTACAATAGTTATTAATGCAAAAGCAAGGGACCTGATTGTAAAAAATTTGCCTTCATCGGCTTTGTGGCATGATTGGTGGGCCTACCTTGTGGTGTCTGCCTTTGGGAAGGTCGTCTTTGATGAGGAGGCTAAGATACTCTACCGGCAGCATTCAAGTAACGCTGTTGGCAGCAAAGTTGGCTTTTTGAACTCTTGGGCGGCAAGAGCGCAGCGTTTTACAAAAACAGGACACCGTCTTTTGATTACCAAGCAGGCAGAGGAGTTTAACCGTATCTTCAGTAGCTGTCTTGATAAAGAAAACTATAAAGTCCTGAAACGCTTCATCCTTGAGCGCAAAACACTCTGGGGCCGGATAAAATATGCTGTCTCCCCTGATGTATATCGCCAAACAAGGCTTGACAATATCGTTTTAAGGTTGTTAATTGCTTTCAATCGCCTTTAGTATTATATCAAGTGTATGAAAAAATTACTTATAGTAACCACCGTTTCATCTACTTTACAAGCATTTATCCTGCCATTTGCCCGTCATTTCCGGGGCAAGGGCTGGCAGGTTGATGCAATGGCATCAGGTGCCCCTACCTGCTTAGAGTGCGTTGGGTCCTTTGACCGGGCATGGGATGCAAAATGGTCGCGAAATCCAGCAGCGCCATCAAACTTATCAGGTATTTTGCAGGTTAAAAAAGAAATTCGCACGCTAATTGAGCGTGAAGACTACGACTTGGTGCATGTACACACCCCAGTTGCCTCCTTTGTGACTCGCTATGCCCTACGAAAGTTGCGGTCAAAAGGCGGACCCAAAGTCATCTATACGGCACATGGATTTCATTTCTACCCGGGCGGACCACTTTTAAAAAACAGCTTGTTCATATCCCTTGAAAAATTAGCCGGCAGATGGACCGATTATCTGATAGTCATAAACCGTGAAGACGAAGAAGCAGCCCGGAAAAACCGTATCGTGCCAGCAGAGAGGCTCTACTACATGCCCGGAATCGGTGTTGACACCGACTATTTCAATCCCAAAAAAGTATCCGCTGCCGACGTTGAGCAGGTGCGCAAAGAACTCGGCCTTAGAAAAGACCAGCCGCTCTTTTTAATGATTGCCGAATTTATCCCCCGCAAGCGACATCAAGACCTGCTTTTAGCTTTTTCCCGCCTAAACAATCCCGATGCACACCTGGCGCTTGCCGGCACCGGTGAGCTGGTGGATGATATGAAGGCGCTGGCGCAGAGGCTTGATGTTGCCGGGCGGGTACATTTTCTAGGGTCTCGCCGGGATATCCCTGCCCTCATCAGAGCCTCAGCCGCCACTCTTTTAACATCACAGCAAGAGGGGTTGCCCCGCAGCGTGATGGAGTCGTTAAGCCTTGAGGTGCCAGTGATAGGATCCAACATACGCGGAACCCGCGAGCTTTTATCCGATGGCTGCGGGCTCCTTGTCCAGCTAGGAGATATCGATGGCTATGCGGAGGCAATGGCGCAGGTCTTAAAGAGTCCGCAAGAGGCACGCGCTATGGCAAAGCGGGGGCGCGCAAAAATGATTGGCAAATTCGATATAAAATTAATAATCAAAGCCCACGAGGAGCTATATGCAAAAGCCATGGGGGTAGAAAATGCGCTCACCTAAGCTTAAGAGAGTCTTTGATATACTTATATCCTCAGCAATCCTTCTTATCCTGTTGCCTGTAATTCTGGCAACAGCTATAGCCGTCCGCCTTAGCCTGGGCTCACCCATCCTCTTTCGCCAGGAACGCCCAGGGCTAAGGGGAAGGATTTTTAAAATCTATAAATTCCGCACAATGCGAGATGTGTTTGATGCAAACGGAAAGCAGCTCCCGGATGAGGAGAGGCTAACTTCGCTTGGGCGGTTCTTGCGAAGCACCAGCCTTGATGAGCTCCCAGAGCTTTTCAATGTGCTTAAAGGGGATATGAGTTTGGTAGGTCCACGGCCGCTTCTAGTTGAATATTTAGACCGCTACACAGATGAGCAGGCCAGGCGCCATGAGGTAATGCCGGGGCTGACCGGCTGGGCCCAGGTAAACGGGCGCAATGCGCTGACCTGGGAGGAAAAATTTGCGCTTGATGTCTGGTATGTGGATAATTGGAATATGTGGCTAGACCTTAAGATCCTCTGGTTAACGCTAGTTAAGGTGTTTAAGCGAGAGGGTATAAGCGCGCCTGATCATGCCACGATGCCCGAGTTTAAAGGAGGCAAAGAGATTTAAGTGAACGTCCTTTTAACCAGCGCCGGAAGAAGAACGAGCCTTCTAGAAGCGTTTAAGGAGGCCGTCTACCAGCGCGGGGGCAAGGTTTTTGCGGGCGATATCGACGGGCTAGCTCCTTCTCTTTATCTCGCAGACCAGGGATTTAAGCTGCCCAAGGCAAAAAGCCCCGAATATATACCCTGCCTGTTAGAGTTGATTGAAAAACATAAAATCCGCCTTATTGTCCCAACAATCGATACCGAGCTGCCGGCGCTATCTGCCGCTTCGGCCGAGTTTAAAAAGCGGGGCTGCACCGCGCTTGTATCATCGGAAGAGTTGGTTGCTATAAGCGGGGATAAGTGGCGCTCAGTTAAGACATTTGGCGAAAGAGGGCTGCGGGTGCCGCGCTCCTGGCTGCCGGAAGAGATTGCCCCTGAAAACCAGACCAATCTGCCAGAGAGTTTGTTTATAAAGCCAAGAGACGGAAGCGCAAGCCAAAACACATACCGGGTAAGCCGAAGCTCGCTGACATCTTTGCTTACTCAGGTGCCAAACCCAATTATTCAAGAAGATATCGACTCACCCGAGATAACAATAGATGCACTGCTTGACTTAAATGGAAGAATAATTCACTTTGTTCCTAGACTTAGGATCCGCACGCTGGCTGGCGAGTCTATTCAGGGAGTCACAATTGCTGATACCAAGATACGCAGCTGGCTTATCCAGGCGCTAGACGTTATTGCCTCACTTGGCGGCAGGGGGCCGATAACCCTTCAGGCATTCCTAACTGAGGGAGGGCCTACTATCTCAGAGGTAAACCCGCGCTTTGGTGGTGGCTTTCCGCTAACTCTGGCGGCAGGAGGTAACTACCCAGAATGGATTTTAGAGATGCTTGAGGGCAAAGATGTCTCTCCACGGCTGGGCGAATATAAGAAGGGATTATACATGACGCGCTACTACGTAGAGATATTTAAGGAGGAGCCGCTGTGGCAGTAAGGCTAGGGGTGGTTTTTGACCTTGACGATACGCTATATCTTGAGCGCGACTATGTGCAAAGCGGCTTTAAAAGTGTTGCCAGCTTGTTGCAAGACAGGGCTGGGATTGACAGTGAGCAGGCGTTTGAGAGTTTATGGGGTTTTTTTGAAAAGGGCGTGCGCGGCAACTCTTTTGACCTGCTCTTTGAGGTTTATCCTGAGCTGTCAGGGCAGGTTAAAATAGAGGACTTGGTGCAAGCCTACCGTGCGCATGAGCCAATAATTGAGCCAATAGCAGGTGTGGTGGATTTAGTCTATGAGCTGCGGGGCAGGGGATGCCGGCTAGGTCTATTATCCGATGGGCCCCTGAAGAGCCAGCAAGCCAAATTAAGAGCACTTAGCCTCGAGGACGCATTTGAGCCACTTGTCCTAACGGATGCCTGGGGGCGCAATTTTTGGAAGCCGCACCCAAGAGGATATGAGCTCTTTGCCAAGACCTGGGGCTTTCATCCACAGGAGATGGTCTACATCGGGGACAATCCGGAAAAGGATTTTCTCTGCCCCAATAAACTTGGCTGGCATACCATACGCCTGAAAATAAAAGGCCAGCTTAGATTTGCAGAGGAGCCCGTCTCCCCCGATTATGCGCCTGGTTTGGAGGCTAGCAGTTTTGCTGATTTAAGAGAGCTGCTGGATAGATTAATTGTAAACCTAGTAAGCTAGTAAGGTTAACAATTAATCTATCCGGCTTATAAGAAAAATCGTGTTTTTTCTTAGTGAGGTTAAAGCGATGAGTCTTGCGATAGATGGCGGAAAACCGATTCGCACAGAGCCCTTTGCGCCTTGGCCGTACTTTGCTGAAGATGAGATCGAGGCAGCGGCAAGGGTCCTTAAATCGGGCAAAGTCAACTACTGGACCGGTGAAGAGGGGCGGCTTTTTGAGAAAGAGTTTGCTAAGGCAGCTGGCTGCAAATATGCGGTTGCAGTTGCCAACGGTACTGTTGCCCTTGAGCTTGCTTTATACGCCCTTGGTATTGGCCCGGGAGACGAGGTCATTGTCCCCAGCCGCACTTTTATTGCCTCGGCAAGCTGTGCTGTCATGCGAGGTGCAGTCCCTGTAGTTGCTGATGTCGATGCCGAGAGCCAAAACCTGACCATCGAGGCAATAAGAGCTGCCCTCACACCAAAGACCAAGGCGATAATTGCCGTTCATCTAGCTGGCTGGCCTTGCGATATGGACCCCATTATGGAGCTAGCTCGCAAGCATGGCCTAAAAGTAATTGAGGACTGTGCGCAAGCCCACGGCGCAACTTATAAGGGGCGCCCGGTTGGCTCGCTGGGAGATGTGGCCGCCTTTTCCTTCTGCCAAGATAAGATTCTAACCACCGGCGGTGAGGGTGGCATGCTCACCACTAACGATAAAGATGTTTGGGAGAAGGCTTGGTCATTTAAAGACCACGGCAAAAGCTTTGAAGCTGTCTACCACCGGGTGCACCCCCCGGGTTTTCGCTGGGTCCATGAGTCCTTTGGAACCAACTGGCGGATGACCGAGATGCAATCAGCAATCGGAAGGGTGGTTTTAAAAAAGCTCCCAGGGTGGGTCGATACCCGCCGCCTGTATGCAAGCATCCTAACAGAGAGGCTATCAAAGTTACCGGCCATCCGGGTCACATCGCCGCCAAAAGACTTTGGGCACTCCTATTATAAGTACTATATTTTCATCCGTCCAGAAAAGCTCAAGGGGGGCTGGGATCGAAACCGCATCATGGCAGCTGTCCATGCCGAAGGAATACCTTGCTCAACAGGAAGCTGCAGCGAGATATATCTTGAGAAGGCCTTTGAAAACAAAGGTTTGAAGCCGGCCGGGCGACTCAAGGTCGCAAAAGAACTGGGTGAGACAAGCCTGATGTTTCTCGTTCACCCCACGCTTTCTGAGAAAGATATAGAAGACACCTGCCTCGCTGTTGAGAAGGTTATGGCTGAGGCAGCAATATAGCCACCAATCTTTTATAATAATTAAAATTCAAGCGTATTTACATTAACCGATTTCTTGGAAGAACATGCTATAATATGGTAGGTCCTTGTTTACTTTGATACTAAGGGCCATTTTAATAAGTAATGTACCAGAGACCAAAGCCAATTCACAGTAATAGACGAAGGAAGCGCCATGAAAGATTTTTATAAAGGCCTAAAAGTGCTCATTACAGGCGCAGCCGGAACCGTCGGAAGAGAGATAGTAAGGCAACTCTCTCTCCTTGAGCCTGCAGAGCTCAGATTAGTGGATAATAACGAAACAGAGATGTTCTTCCTTATGGAAGAGTACAGGCATCAAGACATCCACTGCTTTCTAGGCGATATAAGAGACAGAGATAAAGTAGAAAAGCTTTGCAAAGACATCGATGTAGTTTTCCACTGTGCTGCTTTTAAGCATGTGATTCTCTCTGAATACAATCCTTTTGACGTTGTGCAAACCAATGTTATCGGCGTTGAAAACGTCATAAGAGCCGCAACAAACCAAAATGTAAAGTATGTTCTCTTTACAAGCAGCGATAAGGCCGTAAACCCAACAAGCGTTATGGGCGCATCAAAACTACTTGGAGAAAAGCTTATAACCGCTGCTAACGCTATAAAAAATGGAAGCAGTACCATTTTTAGCAGCACAAGATTTGGAAATGTTATGGGGTCTAGAGGCTCCGTTGTCCATCTCTTCATGAAGCAGGTCAAAAGCGGTGGTCCTGTTACGATCACCGATCGAAGGATGACGAGATTTGTCATGACCGTTGAGGAAGCTGCAAGGCTGGTACTAAAATCGGTCACGATTGCCCGCGGAGGAGAAGTATTTGTTGCCAAGATGCCAACAATAAAAATACCTGATCTCGCAGAGATTATAATTGATACTCTTGCCCCAAGATATGGGTATCACCCCGCAGACATTGGCGTTGTCGAGATTGGAGCCAAACCCGGCGAGAAATTGTACGAAGAGCTGATGAGCAACGAAGAGGTTCGCCGCTCCCTAGAGCTTGATGACATGTTTGTGATCACGCCAGCGTTTAGGTCAATATATCAATCAATAAGCTATGAATACCCGCAAATTGTCTCCAATACAGTAAATAAACCTTATGTCTCTTCCATAGAGAAGCCATTATCAAAAGAAGAACTTTGGCGGTATTTGATTAGTAAAGGTGTTTTGGGCAAATCCGAGGATAACCTGGTGGAGGTAACCAAATGAGAATCCTGGTATTGGGTGCGGATGGTTACCTTGGCTGGCCAACCTGTATGTATTTTTCACAGCGGGGCCATGATGTCACGGGGATAGATAACTATTTTCGCCGCAACGCTTCCCGTGAACTAAATTGCGAGCCCTTGATAGCAAATCCAGACCTTCTACAGCGGGCAAGGATATGGGAGAAGATATCCGGCAAGAAGATACACATACATATAGGAGATGTAACCGATTACTCCTTTCTTAAGGAAATATTCACCGAGTATAGACCGGATACAGTCGTGCACTATGCCGAGCAGCCCTCTGCCCCCTATTCTATGATGGATCGTGATAAAGCGGCCTTTACCCTGACAAACAACCTTGTAACCACCCTAAACGTCATTTATGCCGTAAGAGAAGTTGCGCCGGATTGCCACATTATCAAGCTCGGCACGATGGGCGAGTACGGCACCCCGAACATCGACATAGAAGAGGGATGGATCGAAATTGAGCACTTGGGTCGGAAGGATAAGTTTCTCTTCCCAAGGCAGGCAGGCTCTCTTTATCATACAACCAAGATTCAAGACACAGACATGCTGTGGTTTTATGTCAGAACTTGGGGTCTAAGGGCAACCGACTTGATGCAAGGCCCCGTTTACGGCATATCAACCGATGAGTCGGATCTGGATGATCGCCTTTTGCCGCATTTTAACTACGACGATATATTTGGCACCGTGCTAAACCGATTTGTTGTGCAGGCGGTGGTCGGCCACCCGCTGACTATATATGGAAAAGGCAAGCAGACCAGAGGATATTTAGATATAAGGGATGCCCTATCTTGCGTATATTTGGCAGCCAATAATCGCCCCCTACGCGGTGAGCTAAGGATATTCAACCAATTAACTGAAACATTCTCAGTTAACGAGCTTGCCGATAAAGTGAAGCGGTTTGCCGATTGGCATGGCTACAAAGTACAGATCAGACATTATGAAAACCCCCGGGCAGAAAAAGAAGAGCATTATTATAATCCAAAATATAGCGGGCTTCTCGAGCTTGGGCTCAAGCCCCATTATCTGACAGACGAAGTTCTTGACAAGATGTTTAGGGTTGTTGAGAAATACAGAGACAATATTTACGAGCACCAGATACTAAGAGGAATTAAGTGGATGCAAGAAACAAGTAAAGAGCCTGTGGTTATGTAATAATTCACTTGTTATAGGATGTATAGTACTACTACTAAGCATCCTTTAACTCTCAAATAAAGCGGGGGGACAAGATTTGAGGCAGCCCACGCAAGAACTCGCACATAGTAATATCAGTTTCACTGAGAGAGCAAGCTGGCTGATAACCGGTGGCTGTGGATTTATTGGTGTTAACCTGATAGATCACCTACTTAAGAATATTCCAGGTATAAGGATAAGGATTCTGGACAACCTCTCTGTAGGCAGTAAAGACAATTTGCTGGAGGTTGCTTCCTTTACGCAAAAAGAGGCTAACTCCATAGCCGACAGACCTACTGGAGTCGAGCTTGTTGTGGGTGATATTACCGATTACGATACGTGCCTTAGCTGCTGCAGGGGAATAAATGTTGTTGTACACCTTGCTGCAAACACCGGAGTTGCCCCATCGGTTGATTATCCAAGACAAGACATGAAGGCCAATGTAATCGGCACCTTTAACATGCTTGAGGCATCAAGGCATTCCGGTGTCGAAAAATTCATCTTTGCCTCATCAGGCGCATCCCTAGGAGAAGTCGAGCCGCCTATTGATGAGGAAAAGGTCGCGAGGCCTGTGTCTCCTTATGGTGCAAGCAAGCTTGCTGGCGAGGGTTATTGTTCGGCTTACTTTCGAACCTTTGGATTGAAAACCATATCCCTTAGATTCGGTAATGTCTATGGCCCAAGGTCGAAGAATAAAGAAAGTGTAGTAGCAAAATTTATCAAGAAGGCCTTGAGTGGAGAAGTCCTTGAAATATATGGCGATGGTGAACAGACAAGGGATTTCATATATATAGATGACCTGGTGCAGGCCATTATGCTTTCGGCAAAAGCAGATATCGGCGGAGAAGTATTCCAGATAGCAACACACAATGAGACTACCATAAATGAGTTGGTCAAGATAATCAGTATGCTTGTAAATGAAAGCGTGGATAAAGAGACGAGAGTAAAACATGTTAGCGCAAGGCCTGGGGACGTAAAAAGGAATTTCTCAGATATATCAAAGGCGCGTAAGTTGTTAGGGTACAAGCCGGCATTTGACCTAGATGCCGGACTGCGGATTACATTTGAATACTTTGCACAATTTAAGCAAGAGCAAATTGCAAGCTCCTTGCTTATCTGCCATTCATATCGAGCAGCTGAGTGAATACCGCAAGATATTGTGCTGTCTTGTAATCTAATAGGCTGGAGCAACCGTATATTTAACAAATTGCTTAGGGTTGGGCATATGGAGGAGAAGAATCAGCGTGTGGTTTTTTAATGCTATCTTATATATTTTTATCGCATCTTTACCTTTAGACTATAGTCAATTCAAATTGTTTGGCCTTTTGACGCCAACTGAGATTGTTGCTATCTCTATAATTTATGCTTCGCTCATCCTTTTTATAGCAAATAAAGCTACTAGGACTTGGCTTATTCAGTTTACGCCTTTTATTGTTGCCTATTTCGCCTTTTCGCTCTTTTTAACATTTTCAGTGTTTCTAAACACTACACAAGCAACTATGCGATACATATCACACATATGGTCTAGTTTCTTTGTTTTTTTATCCTTGATAGTTTTAATAAAACCACGAAGCATGCTTTCTAATATCAAATCTATTTTCTTTGTGGTTGGCCTTACTATTGCATGTTTAAATATCGCACAGACATTTATTACACTTCCTATCGAAGTAGGTAGGGTTGTATATTCAAGGATACCATTCGTAAGCGTTCGGGTATCCTCTATAAATCCGATTTTTGCAGTTAGCGGCACCTTTCTGTTTATTGCGCTAATGGTAACAGTGGAAAAGTTAATTCAGCCAACCAGGTTTTTAAAAAGAATGCCATACATTTTTGCGCTTTTAACTCTAGGGATTGGGTTATTAATAAATCAATCCAGAAGTATCTTTATTGCAACACTTGCGGCACTTCTAGCTTATTTTGCTATCAAGCTCTCAAGGAATCCCCTAAGAAATATTCTTGTTGCTCTTTCTCTAGGAATAACCATCCTGTTACATATAAATTATGGTTATATTAACCTTGAATCAATCGTAAATGGCCTCATCTCTCTTGAAGAGCGAACGGTTATTTCTAGAGTAAATCAATATTATTATGTACGTGATATAATAGCCTCAGGCAGTATTGCAAATATTATTACTGGTTTCGGGCCGGAAATCTACTATTTGGCATCCCCAGATAGCCGAGATCTGCATAATACATTTATATACACTTTTCTCTCCTACGGAATAGCCGGCATTTCGACCTTAGCTTTGATGCTAATATTATTGACAGTTCGCTTAGTTAAAAGATTAAACACCGATACAACTCTTTTCTTTAGTATAATTATAGGGCTAATAATTTCCATGAACGGCTATAATGCGTTCAGCTCCTATATATTTCCTGTTGTTTACGCTATCTCGTTAACAATAACCAAACTAAGCTATACAACCATAAGCCGACTACCAGAGATTAAAGCGATAAGTCCTACACAAGATCAAGGGGATAGCATATGGACAAGAGCAATAATCAAAACTACGGAGCTGCTAAGCTAACTGACATAAATTATTGGAATAATTACTGGTCATCAGCTGGCAACTTAGATACCAGAGCCATCATATCTCTTAGATGGATGCGCGGCTATTTATTTCAAGAAATGAAAGACGTATTTCGATCCAACTTACCAATAAGTGATTCAAGGGTGTTTTTAGAGATTGGTTGTGCACCGGGTAGGTGGATTGTTTATTTTAGGAAACACTTTGGATACAGATGTTATGGACTGGAGATAAGTGATCAGGGCTACAAGCAGACGGTTGAGAATCTTTGTGCAGCAAATGTTGACGCTAGGATAATCCAGGCGGACGTGGTTTTTTCAGATGGATTCCTGGAACACTTTACCGATTTACAGTCAATAATAGAAAAGCTGGTATCTCTTGTTAAGCCCGGAGGTATTTTAATCTCCTCAATCCCAAACTTAACTGGATTACACAAAGCTTTTATTGCCCTATCAAAAAAGAAGGCGCATATATTTAACCACCACTATCCAATTACCGCTGAAGCAATTCGCAAGGCCTATGAAAGCCATGGGCTTAGGACGAAAATATTTCCCGTAGGCTCAGTCATTCCTAAGCTGGTAGGCCATTTTCTAATTAACAAACCACTTAATGTATTATTGCTGGGAATGAAGCATCTTAAAATAAACCATTTGTTTGAAAATACTGCAATCTCAAATACGTATATTGTTATTGGCATAAAACAAGACGGTGCATGATGATTAATGCAAACGATTTACATGTGTTTTATTGTCTCTATAGAGACTTTCCAGGAAATAGTTCGACAGCATACTATAACTATGCTCGATGCCTTGTAGAGCAAGGTGTACGGGTTACCGTTGTTGCTGGAAACGATAGGAAAAGCGCTGAAAGCAAAGATCGCAAGTTTATCTCGGGTGTAGATGTTTATCGATTAGAAACAAAATTAAATGACGCAATGTCCGTACATCCGACATGGTTTGCAATGAAAGCTTTTTGGTTGATATCAAGATTGGCCCAAGACAAAGCAAACAGCATCCTTCATCAAATAGCATTCCCGAACCTTGGTCTTGTACTGCAGCCACCACCTTTTTTTAGACTACCGAAAAGGCAGGTGTTAGATATAAGAGCAACCGCTGTCAGAAGAGAGTTCCTTGATCGCTTATCATGCAAGATAATTAAATTTCAAGCAGGCTTATTTAAAAATGTTCTAGTTATATCAGAAGAGGTAGCTAAAAGACTAAAGCTCGACTCATACGATGTATTACCTATAGGTGTAAATCTTTCTTTATTCAAACGCGATGAAGTAAAACGAGCAAGGCTTAGAGGTAGTCTTGGATTAAAAGATACCGATCTTCTCTTGGTCTATGTAGGGCATCTAAATCCGAGTAGACGCCTGGACTTGCTCTTAAGAAGTTTTTGGTTAGCCAAGAGCTATATTAAAAATGCAATGGGTACCGATTTATCAATGATGATAATTGGAGGTGGCTCTGACTTTGAAAGGTTGCGAAATATTGCCAAGTCTGGTCCCTGCCAGGACAGAACTGTATATTTCGTTGGGCCAAAACCCCACGATGAAATCCCTGCTTATTTAAGTGCAGCGGATGTAGGGATCGCCTATATACCTGAGACATCGCAATACTTTTACCAACCACCTATAAAAACATATGAGTACCTAGCAAGTGGTCTGTGCACCATTGCAACAAGAACCCTAGGCAATCTAAGAGTTATTGCTGATGGCGATAACGGCATCTTAAGCGATTATAGAGAAGAAGCAATCGCAAACGCCATTATAAAAGTTGCGGCTAACCCAGAGCTTCGGAAAAAACTCTCTGATAATGCAAGGCAAAGCATCTCAGAATACGATTATAGAAGAATCGTTGCAAAAATTTTGGTGCCTTATTACGAAAGGATTTGTCGCTAAATGAAAGTAGTATTTTGGGTATCCTTGTTCTTGTTGTTGTATACCCATCTACTATACCCAGCCGTTCTCTATCTAATGGCCTTATATATAAGAAGAAGACCGCTTGTTAACAACAATGATTATGACGCCAAAATTAGCATTGTTATAGCAATCCATAACGAAGAGAACGTTATTTCCAAAAAGCTACAGAACATCCTTGATTCAATTAGCCATCCATCCCTTGGTAAAAATGTAGAGATAATATTGGCTTCCGATGGCTCCTCGGATAACACAGTTGCCATTGCAAACAAGTTTAAGCAATATATGAACCTAAAAATCCTGTCCCTTAGCAGACAAGGGAAGGCGCTTGCTCACAACGAAGCCATTAAAAATGCAAATGGTGAGCTTATTATATTTACTGATGCTGATGCCGAATTTGATACAGCGTTTATAAAAAATGTGGCAAATTATTTCTCTCTCAAAGACGTTGGTTGTGTAACCGGAAATCTTATCTATAAACCCACAAATTCGGCAATATCCAAATCGGAGAGCCTCTATTGGAAGATCGAGAGGAAAATCAGATCACTTGAGAGTAATATCGGCATACTTGCTACTGCAAGCGGCGCATGTATGGCAGTTAGAAAGGAGTTGTGGCTTGACTTGACCCCCACCGATGATTCTGATTTCATCACACCGCTCGATGTTGTCTTGCAGGGATATAGGGTGATTTTTGCTCCAGATGCGATTGCTTATGATATTCCTCCTTCTTCTGTCAAAGGAGAGTTTAAGACAAGAATTCGCCAGACATCTAAGAACTTTATAGGAACATTACGTAGATGGGGATGGGTGGGTCTAGCCAAGCACCCATTCGTAAGCTGGGGACTGGTATCACACAAGATACTGCGTTGGCTTACACCATTTTTCATGTTTTTAGTTCTCTTGGGAGACTTGTTGCTTCTTAGGGAAGGGTTTTTGTATCGGCTAATATTTGTAAAGCAAATAATTTTTTACTGTACAGCGATAGTAGGCTTTTTTGGCGAAGTTGTCAAAATAAGACTTCCTGTCGCCTCGGCCGTCTTTAGTTTTTGTGTGGCTAGTTTTGGGATGGGGGTTGGCGTTATAAAAAGCATTGTTGGTAAGGCACCTTCGTTATATGGGTTGGAAGATTGACTAAAGAGCTAGATAGAATCGTAGAAGCATATAAGAATAGAGACGCTGCTGGAAAGGGAGAGCTTTATACTTTCTTTCAGCCATCAACTATTTATATAGCCCAACAAAGAGAAAGGGAGCTGATCAAAACCCTTATCCAGCACAGTGCTACCAGCCTATCAGAAATGCGCATTCTTGATTTAGGCTGTGGTACCGGTAACGTGTTAAGAGACTTTATTAAATACGGTGCAAAGCCTAAAAACTGTTACGGAATTGACTTGCTTCCTGATAGAATAAAGATAGCAAAAGACTTAAGCCCTAATGTTAGCTTTGAATGTGGCAACGCAGAGAATTTACCGTATGAAGACGAGTTCTTCGATATAGTGCTCTGTTTTACAGTATTTACGTCAATTTTAGACCCAGAAATGAAACGAGGCATAGTGTCAGAAATGTATCGAGTACTAAAGCGTGGTGGCATCATCCTATACTATGATTACCACATAAACAACCCTAAGAACCTAGATGTAAGAGGGGTCAAAAAAAGGGAAATCCGCAAACTCTTTCAAGGCTTTAAAATCCAGCTTAAGCGTGTGACTCTAGCTCCTCCACTGGTGAGAGCTATAGCCCCATTTTCGTTTATGTTGTGCCAAATTCTCGAGAAAGTTCCTTTGCTTCGCACGCATTATCTTGGAGTGATGACAAAGTTATGAAGCAGTTACCAAAACAGATACCGTTTCATAAACCATATATAACAGAGGATGAAATATCGGAAGTCGTTGACTCCCTGCGATCGGGCTGGCTTACAATGGGGCCGAAAACTGCAAAATTCGAAGAGGAATTCCAGCGGTACGTCGGCTCAAGACATGCGGTCGCAGTGAATTCCTGTACGGCGGCAATACACCTTGCCCTGCGGGCCATCCATCTAGAAGCTGGTGATGAGGTTATTATGCCGACTATGGCTTTTACAGCTACCGGTGAGGCAGCTCATTACTTTGGCGCAAAACCGGTCATCGTCGATATAGATATAGAAACCCTATGCATTGACGTAAATCGTATCGAGAGAGCTATAACCCCTAAAACAAAAGCTATAATTCCCGTTCATCACGGAGGGCAGCCTTGCGATATGGATGCAATAATAGATTTGGCAGAGTACCACGGCTTACAAGTAATCGAAGATGCAGCCCATGCCCTTCCTGCTTGGTATCGAGGAAGAAAAATAGGGTCTATCGGACATATAACCTGCTTTAGTTTTTATGCTACAAAAACCCTCGCAACAGGCGAAGGAGGCATGGCAACTACTGAAAATAACGAGTGGGCCTGCAGAATGAAGACGCTGCGCTTACATGGTATATCAAGGGATGCTTGGCTGAGAAATAAAAAAGGGGGTTCATGGTATTATGAGGTTTTAGAGGCCGGTCATAAATATAATATGACCGATATTCAGGCTGGGTTGGGGCTAGCACAGCTAAGCAAAGTCGAGTGGATGTGGAACCGTAGAAGATCGATTGCCGAAAAATACTCCCTAGCGTTTAAAGACTCTGAGCTGATTACACCGCCCAGCATCAAAACCGATAGAGTTTCATCATGGCACCTCTATATTATAAAACTTAACCTAGAAGCCCTTAGAATTGATAGAGCGGGCTTTATTGAAGCGCTTAAAGCAGAAGGTATTGGGGCAAGCGTCCACTTTATTCCCCTTCATAAACACCCTTTTTATATAAACACTTTCGGCTATGACAGTAGAGATTTTCCAGACGCTGAGTGGGCTTACGAGCGAATCGTATCGCTTCCAATCTATCCAGGGATGGATGATGCCGATGTTGATAGAGTTATTGAGGTAGCCAATAGCGTTGCACTAAGGTACAAGAGATGAAAAGGTGTTTTGATATATTTTTCTCAGCCATTGGTCTGGCGCTTGCCAGCCCAGCCTTTTTAGCTATAGCAGTCCTTATAAAACTTCGTGACCCTGGGCCTGTTTTCTTTATCCAACAAAGAACAGGACGGGACTTTAAGCCATTTGGGCTTTATAAGTTCAGAACAATGGTTATTGGTGCGTCAGAAAAAGGGCCATCTATAACCTCCAAAGGGGATCCCCGGGTTACAGGCATCGGGCGCTTCTTAAGAGAGACAAAATTAGATGAATTACCCCAACTGATCAATGTTCTAAAAGGCGATATGAGCTTCGTTGGTCCACGGCCGGAATTGCCCAAATATACTGCCTTGTTTAAGGATGATTACGAGGAGATCTTAAAAGTAAGGCCAGGAATTACTGATTATGCCTCAATCAAGTTTAGCGACGAGGAATCTTTGTTGAAAAGATACACCGACCCCGAGAAAGGCTATGTTGAAGATGTATTGCCTGCAAAAATAGCTCTTTATAAACAGTATATTAGAGAAGCTTGTTTTCTAACAGACATAAAGCTGGTTTTACTTACATTATTAAAAGTCGCAAAACAGAGCAGTAGAATAATAGCCAAAGTGCTGCAGTTGTTGATCTTTGCCGCATATGGGCTTACTCTATCTAGCCAATAACCATAGCCAATAACCAGGCTTGTCAGATTAAAGTTGCGCCTTCCGCTTCTTCTTCAATTTATGCCAGGCAAATTAAACTTGCAGATGCAAATCTGCGGGTGCTGTTAAAGAAGTATCTTAGCCGGGTTGTCATGCACGAGAGCCTGTGCCCGCTCTGGTCCGATGATTTTGGTGGCTACTTTGAGTGCGCCGGTAAAATCGGGAGGCCTTTTGTAGGCGGCATGGGCATCGGAGGCCATGATATCGACCTGACCCACTTTAAGCAGCTTCCTTGCGGTATCAAGGCTTGCCCGGCCCAGTTCGCCTGTTAGGCTGTTTGAGTTAATCTGGGTCAGGCAGCCCATGTCGATATATTTTTTCAGGCGCTCGGGTTTTCGCTGAAAATCATGGATGCGCTCAACATGGGCAAGTACTGGAATCCAACCATCGAGACGCAGGCGAAATATCACATCTTCAGCAAATAACGGTATCCCCTCAAACGGAAACTCAAGCAGTATATATTTGCTTCCCGCAAGCGGGAGCACCTCATCGGCCTTTAGCTCGCCCAGCAGATCCAAAGAGATACGAAGCTCATGCCCCGTATATAGCTGAACCGGAACGGCCTCTTTCCTAAGAGCAGCTTGCAAAAGCTCAAATGAGGCAAGTATTTCTTGCTTTGTTGGACGGTGATATTCATTATGGTGGGGTGTCGCGATGATTCTTGTAATGTTGTTTTGATGTGCAACACACGCCATCTCGACCGCCTCTTGGATGGTGACCGGTCCGTCATCTAAACCTGGCAGTATGTGATTGTGGATATCAATATAACCCTGCATTTAGATCCTTTACATCTTTTTTTATAGAATAGCAAAAAGTCGAGAGTTTGGTATATTGCCCATGTTCTTGACCGATTTTCGAGGACCAATCATGGTCCTAGACTTGCACTTGCAAAAACGTGGCAGAGGCTTTAAATGGTCACCTTCTATTTTATGGGCGTGACGGAGATGACTTTTCGCAGCCGCCTATCAAAGAAATCGCACCCTTGTCACTTTGGAGCTGCGAGTTAAAGAATTTCATAGTTTTTATTCTCTGGCAGTAAAGTGCTTTTTCAAAAATTTCATGGGTCTTTGAGTTAGACAGGTAATAGAGAGTTCGACTCCAGCTATGGTTCATTTTCGCCTAAACAAAAAAACGGCTTGTGAAAAGCATTTCTCACAAGCCAAAATGGTGTGGGCCTAGTTGGAGTCGAACCAACCACCTCACCCTTATCAGGGGTGCGCTCTAACCTACTGAGCTATAGGCCCTAAATAGGCGCCAGAAATAAGAGCTGTGCTTAAAAGCACTTCAGAGATCGGAATCGAGGTCGCGGCGCTGGCCTTACGGCATCACGCAATGGTGATTTATTTTCACCCCCCAGAACTCCGTAAAATGATCTCCTGTTTTTTTGTTTTAGTTTCTGGGTCAGCTCCATATTGTACATCGGCTCTGCAGAAATATCAAGGCCGCGTGGTAAGCTCACCTTGCTTGCTAATAACTTGCAGTACCGCCAAGGCACAGCCGGATGCGTTCCGCGGTAGCTTTATTGTACCAGGTCAAACAGCCCTTATAGTTTACCCAACAAGCTTGCAAAAACAGTTCGCAATGCACCGGGTTTTACTATGGCTTCGAGGGTTATTGCTGTTCCGCCCAGCACCAGAGCGGCAACTATTACTCCAAGGCGTCTTTTCTTTGGCTTATGCTCAGTCCTCTCCTCAACGTATGCTCTCTGGTAATAATTATATGCGCCGGTTTTTTCGGATGCGTTTAAGGCAAAGCCTATGACACGGGCATTTACTTTATCAAGGGCCGCTTTGGCATCGACAAAGGCTTGCCTGTTCGTTACACCATGGCGCGCCAGCAGTAGTACGCCGTCTGTTTGGGATACCAGAACAAGCGCATCAGTAATCGTCGATATCGGTGGGCTATCCAGAATAATAAAATCGTACCTCCGGTTTACCTCTTCTAAGAACCGCTCCATCCTTTTTGATTCAAGCAGATCTACCGGATTTGGTGGCGTGGGACCGCTTACAACAATATCGAGGTCTTTGATGTCGGTTCTCTGTATGGCTTTATCTAGACCTGCTGTTCCAATCAGTATATTTGCAAGGCCCACGTCGTTGCTCAAATTAAATAGCTGGTGAAGCCGTGGTCTTCTTAAATCGCATCCAACAACCAAAACCCGATATCCGGCCCTCGCCATTACGGCTGCAAAGTTTGCGCAAAATAGTGTTTTTCCTTCGCTTACCCCAGCACTGGTTACAACTAGCGTCTTAATAGTGGACTCAAAATTTATATATTGTATATTAGTTCTTAGCATACGAAATGCCTCCGCCACAATTGAACGGGGCTCTGTTTTTACAATAAGCTCATTGCTGCCCTTTGGTATCTTAGGTATTTGGCCTAGCGAAACCAGCCCGCATAGCCGCTCCACTTCATCAACGTCTTTGATTGTCGTGTCCATGTAGTTCAATAAGAAAGCCAGCGTTATGCTTACAAGCAGACCTATAATAAAAGCAAAAACTGCGTTTAAAACTGGTCTTGGGCTTACCGGCTCCGTTGGCTCAATTGCCGGCTCGACTATAGATATACTAACCAGTGTTTGGGAATCACCGGTTTTCTTGTTGGTTGTCTCAATATCTTCAACCATTTTTTTAAAAACAACCCCTATGGTATTTGCAATCTGCTGGGCTTGAGCTGGGTTCTTGTCCTGAACGGTTATATTGATAAGCTGAGTATCCCTGATCGGCTCAGCTTTTATCCTTTTTGTAAGATCAGTAGGCAGAACTGGAATATTTAGTTTATCAATGACTTTCTCCGCCGTCGAACGGTTTTCGATCATTTGGCTGAATGTTTTAGCCAGCCGCTCGCTGGTCAAGATAGCCTGGTAGCTTTCTCCGGCAGTTGAGCTATCGCCAACCACAACTTGCTTTTGACTGACAAGCAGCTGTAGTGAAGCTTCATAAGTAGGGGGCGTATATACGGTCACAACAATTGTTGCTACTAGGCATATTAGTGTGCCCAGGATGATAAGGTGTTTGTACTTGGTTATAACTTTCAAGAAATCTTTTAGCTCAACAGTGTCTTCTGTTACCATTGTGTCTCGTCCAAATGCTTTGACTTTATTGTCATCGTATAAGTTATCTCTTTAACGGCTATCTTTGGCTGGACTGCTTAGCATAGGCTAATTACCAGGTAAAAACCGCCTGAGTTTGCCGCTACCCTGGCTACTGTATGGTTTGGCGCTATTGCTAAGCTGCTTTACAGCCTAAGCATAAACCATAATCCGTCTTTGCTATTGACAAAAGAATTATTAATTATAAAGACGGCATCTTAATTGATTTTATTCTTTATTAAACGCTCAATCAACTATTTTAAAAGCGGTCGCAATATAAGGCGCGTTTATTAGTAACAGTAAAAGCAATTGTCTAAGCAACCAGGAATTTTGTAGACGCCTTGACTCAAGCCCGATTTGTTCAGGCTTGTTAATAGGTTAAAACTTTGCTATTGTGAGCATATACATTACGGGCTTGATTTTGGTGGTGATACCTTGTTTGAGATGGAAGTTCACGGTGTCAACCTAGATATGTTGACCAACCAACCGGTTATCATATTAAAAGACCTTAATTCTAACCGCTATCTTCCAATATGGATTGGCCAATTCGAGGCAACTGCTATTTTAATGGAGGTACAGGGAATACGACCCTCCAGGCCGCTTACCCACGACCTGCTTAAAACTGTGATCGACTCACTGCATGCGCACGTAACGCGCGTTGTGATTAACGATCTTCGCGAGGGAACCTTCTACGCGCAGATACACATGGCAGTAAATTCGCACGACCTGCAAATCGACGCCAGGCCAAGTGACGCGATAGCCCTTGCCGTAAGGTTCAACGTGCCGATCTATGCCGACGAGGCTGTTCTGGAACAGGCTGCTGTAACTAACGATGTCGGTGAGGAAGAAGAGGTTGAGCGGTTCCGGGAATTTCTTGAAAACGTCAAGCCAGAAGATTTTAAGGACTAGGCTCTGCCTTAAGTTTTAAAAAGACTTATCTTAAAATCTGACCTCGCCCAATTTTTCCATTTTCTTAATGGTTCCTCTAGGGATGATATGAAAATCGTTATGTCGATAGCCACGACCCCTGTTGGTTAAATCATAGTCTTGCACGAGCACAACATAGTCCGGGGTCTCTTTCCAAACTAAACCAACAGTAATTTTTGATAGTCTAAAGATTTCAAAGTCATCCGGTATTTCAACCCGAGAATATGCGGTGATATCCTCCCACCATACGCACGCAACGCTTTTGACTTGTGTCTCAAAACTATTATCATCTAAAAAATCAGCGTCAGACGAACGAATCGCCTCAGAGACTGCTTTTCCACTAAATTCTGAAGGTAGATCTTTCAACGGCTACTCTCCTTCTAGTGTTGCTAGTGTTACGACTTACAAGATTTAACCCGATCAACTAAAGTTCTATGCCAAGATTCTAAACTGTGGTCACGTGGCTGTCAAACAATTTATAATATATAACAGCAGGTCAGGGGAATAGTTATGTCTTGAGGGCCTTGTTGTCTAACAACTGTTAACTATACATACAATAGCCAGTTTACTAAATAATTTAGCGTATAGGTTTTACAAATATAAGCGGCGGGAATAAAATAAGTGCAGCTCCGTAGCTACACTGCTACGGTACCAGCTGGGGAGGCGGTCGTAAAGGTATGGAAATTATGCGCAAATCTACAGATGATACGCCGATTATCGAGGTAAAAGGTCAAATCGACTTGAGCAACTGCTACCGATTACATGATGCGATCAGTGATGAGATTGAAGATGGCAACTACTACTTGGTGGTCAACCTCAACCAGATAAGCTATATCGATAGCTCATGCCTCGGCGTACTGCTTGGTGGGTTGGAGAAAATCAAGAAAAGAAAGGGGGCTCTAGCTATTGTAGGCAACCCCCTTGTGGATCGAGTTTTAACATTGACTGGTCTGACACGAATTTTTCCTTTTCACTCCACAGTAAATGATGCCCTGGAGGACATAAAGAAGGCGAAGGCCAAATCTTAGATATGAAGGTATTAAAGCCGCATCCATGGCAAGTTTCAATCCACGAGGCCGCGGAGATTCAAAATCGGCTAAGACAGGAGATAGTTATATCACCAATTAATTTTGAAAGCATTAATTATGTTGCAGGTGCTGATGTTTCGTTCTCAAAATACTCCGACGATGTTTTTGCGGCCGTTGTCATCTTAAGCTATCCAGAATTAAGCGTAATAGAGGAAGCAACTGCATCCATAAAGACCTCTTTTCCGTATGTGCCGGGTTATTTAACCTTCAGGGAGGGACCAGCCCTTGTTGTGGCATTTGAAAAAATAAGGGTTGAGCCAGATGTAATCATCTTTGATGGACAAGGGATGGCACACCCCCGCGGCTTCGGTATCGCCTCACATATGGGTGTGCTCCTTGATAGGCCATCAGTTGGCTGCGCTAAATCGGTCCTTATTGGTAAGTATAAGGAGCCAGCCATAACCCGTGGGTCAACAAGCCCTCTGCTTGATAAAAACGGAAGGCAAATTGGCGTAGCGCTTCGAACCAGAGATAATGTATCGCCGGTATTTGTTTCTATCGGCAACCGGATTTCCCTTGAGGATTCTGTAAAGGTCGTGCTATCCTGCGCTCCGCGCTACCGCCTTCCAGAGCCAATAAGGAGGGCCCACAGCCTCTCAAATAAAATTAGGAAGGAACTTCTTCATTAAATATCTCAGGTGCTATTGCATCAGCTGGCAGGTCTCTTGTATGGATTTCCCTAATGCTATACAGGGGGATAATAAATTCTCCCTCGTGCGCCAGGTTAATGCGCACAAGATTTTCAGAAGGTGCGCCAAGGGTTACAGCTTCAGCAGGAAACTGCCTCTCTTCGCCATCAAAGAAAATTATTGTCGTGATAAGCAAGCGATCCTTCCTCCAATCGTAGAGGTTCACAATGCCTTATAAGCAATTATTCCCGATAAGTTTGAAGTTAAATCATGTGGGCAGGAAAGGTGGATTGTAAACCAATATAATAATAGAGTTGACAATCGATTTGCCAGGCACTAGACTTTAGGTTTCCTGGCCTTCAGATTTTACCTTTAGCCCTTTAATACACCAAGAGGGCGCGTCTTTGCGACTTTAGTTGATATTCCAGTCCGGTGGCAGACTTCTACTACCTGGCTTACATCTTTGTAAGCTGCAGGAGCCTCTTCGGCAAGAAGTCCCATGTTTCCAGCAACCACTTTAATACCTCGCGCCTCAAGTTCGCCTCGTAGTTCATGGCCGCGGATTTTCTTTTTTGCCTGGCTTCGGCTCATAACGCGGCCTGCCCCGTGGCACGTTGAGCCAAAGGTCTTCTGCATTGCACGTTCGGTGCCAACTAAGATATAAGATGCGCTTCCCATGTCGCCAGGCACTAAAACTGGCTGCCCCACAGGACGATATTTTACAGGAACAAGTGGGTGGCCAGGGCCAAACGCGCGGGTTGCTCCTTTACGGTGGACACAGACATTTTTGGTTTCACCGCCAACATTGTGTTCTTCGATTTTTGCGATGTTGTGGCAGACATCGTAGACGAGGTTCATCCCTAATGATTCTGCACTTTTGTTTAAAACCCTCTCAAATGATTCCCTAACCCAATGTGCAAGAACATGGCGGTTTACAAAAGCGTAATTTACAGCGCACGCCATGGCAGCGTAGTAATCCCTGCCTTCTTTTGATTTTATCGGCGCACAACCGAGTTGCCGGTCTGGTAATTCTATCCCAAGCCTGCTTACCGCCTTATCCATCACCTTAATATAATCAGTGCATATCTGGTGACCAACGCCCCGGGATCCGGAGTGTATCATTATTACGAGCTGACCTTCGAAAAGGCCAAATATACCGGCCGCTTTTCTGTCGAATATTTCGACGACTTCCTGTATCTCAAGAAAATGATTTCCGGCTCCAAGTGTTCCCACCTGGTCAAGGCCCCTTTCATAAGCGCGAGCGCTCACCTTATCGGGATCGGCACCACTAAGGCGGCCGTCTTCTTCCATATATACAAGGTCTTCTTCCCAACCAAGACCGCGGCCTACCGCCCATCTTACCCCCTCAGTCATAAGATGCGCCATTTCTTTTCGCGAAAGCCTTATTTTTCCGCGGCTTCCCACACCTTTTGGTACATTCTTTGCGATCTCGAGCATCAGTTTTTCTATCATTCTATTTGCTTCTTTTGCGGTTAGCTCGGTTTTCAGCAGCCGCACGCCGCAGTTTATATCAAATCCAACTCCACCGGGGGATATAACACCCGTTTCATAATCTGTTGCTGCTATACCACCGATTGGAAAGCCATACCCCCAGTGTATGTCGGGTGCGGCATAAGAAGCGGATACTATGCCAGGCAAAAAAGAAACGTTGGCCACCTGCTCGATGGCTTTATCCTCTTTTGCCTTTAATAGAAGTTCTTTGCTTGCATAAACAATCCCAGGTACCCGCATTCCAGGTTTGTAATCAACTGGAATTTTCCACACAAAATCAGATATTTGCTCTAGAGCATCTATCATGGCTTCCCCCACCTAAAATAAAAAGCCATCTGCTTATTTTTAAAGCCGATGGCTATAAGTTTATATTAAACAGCCTATACATCAAATATAACCTGAGCCGACCAAATATCATTGTGTTCAATTTTCAGCATGTGGTAGCTGCAGGCCTTTATCTGGGTTAATATTTGATGGCGCCCTAAATCAAGCGGCTCGCCGTATGCTACGGCGTGCAGATGGTATTCCCCGTCCCACTCAAGTATCTCGAAACGTTTGAAGACACGGTATCTTACCTCAAACCTATATAAAAGCTCGTTTAACCACTCAACAAGCAGACTTTCCCTATCCTCGGCCTCTACATAGACTTCCTCAGATAGAACCGATTTCACATTCTCAAGATCGGTTATTAGACTGAACATACCGATCGCAGCGTTTTCAAAAACTTCTTTCAAGGTATTACCGTAGGATCGTAAACCCACGTCGGCGGTATGTTCTAAAACCTCGAATGCCTGCATTTAACTCCTCTAAAAGCATTCTTTAGTTGCCATTGCCGCGGTTATTCTTGCTGCCGTTTTCCTCAATTTTTACCCGTCCCTTATTTTGTTCGGCGACTAGAGCTATCGTGCTTACCTTGTCGTTGTCGTTAAGATTCATTATCTTAACGCCCTGAGTGTTTCTACCCATTTGAGATATTTGTTTAACTGGCGTTCTTATTACGATGCCTTCGGTTGAAACAACCATGATCTCATGGTTCTCCTGCACCATCTTTGCCGCTGCGATATATCCGCGACGGCTGGATACCTCTTTCAGAGTTTTAACACCTTTTCCGCCGCGACCCTGGAGCGGGTAGTTGCTCATCGGCGTCCTCTTACCAAAGCCGTTCTCGGTCACGATTAAAAGGTCGGATTCGTCCCGCGCTATTTCTATTGCAAGAACCTCGTCATCCTTTGCCAGCTCCATTCCTTTGACACCAGTTGCCGTCCTTCCCATCGGCCGAACATCGGTCTCACGAAAACGAATCGACATTCCGTTCTTTGATATAAGAATTATGTCATCCAAGCCTCTGGTAATTTTTACGCCTATTAACTCATCACCCTCGCGCATGGTTATAGCTAGGATACCATCTCTTCTTGACGTATCGTATTCTATAAACGGTGTCTTTTTGATCATGCCGTCTTTTGTCGCCATTACCAGGTACTGGTCTTCCTCAAAACTACGAGTTGAGATGACTGCGGCTATTTTTTCATCTGATGCAAAGGGCAGGATATTTACTATCGCCTGTCCTCGAGCGGTACGTCCGGCCATAGGAAGTTCATGGGCCTTAAGTTTATATACCTTACCCTTATTAGAGAAGAACAAGATATAGTTATGAGTTGACGCTATAAATACGTGCTCAACAAAATCGCCCTCTTTCAGGTTCATGCCCGATACGCCCTTACCACCGCGGCCTTGCTGCTTATAAGTGTTTATAGGAAGACGCTTTACATAGCCGGAGTGGGTAATGGTGATTACCATATCCTCCTCGGCAATCAAGTCCTCGATCTCTATCTCTGCAGCCGCACTCATGATTTGGGTGCGCCTCTTATCCGTATATTTATTTTTTATCTCTGCAAGTTCATCCTTAATAATGCCAAGAAGCACCTTCTCGCTCGCCAAAATACTTTTTAGATATTTAATTTTTTTCAAAAGCTCTTTGTGCTCATCTTCAAGTTTTTGCCTCTCAAGGGCAGTTAATCTCTGCAGGCGCATGTCAAGAATTGCCTGCGCCTGTATCTCTGTTAAGGCAAATCTTTTAACCAGTTTATCGCGTGCCTCATCTACCGTCTTTGATTGGCGAATAGTCTTTATTACTTCATCAAGGTTTTTTATAGCGATGAGTAATCCCTCGAGAATATGCAGCCTATCCTCTGCTTTTTTGAGCTCGTATTTTGTGCGCCTTGTTACAACATCCCTCTGATGGTCTATGTAATGTTTAATAACCTGAGGGAGAGTGAGAATTTGCGGCACACCATCAACGAGTGCAAGCATAATAACGCCAAAACTGACTTCAAGCTGCGTGTGCTTATATAGCTTATTTAAAACAACTTGGGCTATCGCGTCTCTCTTTAATTCAATAACAAGGCGCATACCAGACCTGTCCGACTCGTCCCTGAGGTCTGTGATCTCAGTGAGCTTTTTCTCTCGCACAAGCTCGGCGATTTTTTCGGCCAGTTTTGCCTTGTTGACCTGGAAAGGTATTTCCGAGATAATGATGCGCTGTTTGCCCTGCTTTGTCTGTTCAACATGCGCTTTGCCTCGGATTTTAATGCTGCCTCTCCCTGTCTTGTAAGCCTCCTTGATCCCATTCCTTCCCATAATAATGCCGCCGGTCGGAAAATCGGGGCCTTTTATATGCTTCATCAAGTCCTTTACGGTAATCTCAGGATCATCAATCATAGCGATCACCGCATCAATTACCTCTCCCAGGTTGTGCGGCGGTATTTTGGTTGCCATACCAACTGCGATACCGTCGGAGCCGTTCACTAATAGGTTTGGAAACCTTGCCGGAAGCACCATTGGCTCTTCGAGCGTTTCGTCGAAGTTTAAAACGAAGTCAACCGTATCTTTTTCGATGTCTCGAAGCATCTCTGCGGCAAGCTTAGATAATCTTGCTTCGGTATAACGCATGGCCGCCGGTGAGTCGCCGTCCACCGAACCAAAGTTACCGTGCCCATCTACAAGCTCGTTGCGCATCGAAAAATCCTGCGCCATTCTAACCAGGGAGTCATAGACTGCCGTGTCGCCATGCGGATGGTACTTACCTAAAACTTCTCCAACGATACGGGCGCACTTCTTATATTGCGTACCCGGGCGAATTCCCATGTCGTGCATTGCATAAAGGATACGCCGGTGTACCGGCTTTAACCCGTCTCGTACGTCTGGCAAAGCACGACCATATATAACGCTCATCGCATAGTCAATGTATGAGCTTCGCATTTCGTCTTCTATTTCGATTGTTTCAATTCTGCCTGCAATGGCTTCCACGTTTTCTTTCTCCTTCTAAAAGTGTTTCTATATAGATTTATATATTTTAGACTTAGCCGGAGCTTGTTGATTATATGACCTATTAGCATTTAGCTATCAGTTTTTACTGATTGCCCGCATAGCTAAGCACTTAAATATCCAAGAAGCGAACACTTTTTGCGTGTTTTTGTATAAATTCACGCCTCGGTTCAACTTTGTCTCCCATAAGTATAGAAAATATTTCATCCGCCACTATGGCATCCTCCAGGTTAACGCGAAGCAGCGTCCTTTGTTCGGGGTTCATCGTTGTATCCCAGAGCTGCTCTGGGTTCATCTCGCCGAGACCTTTATATCTTTGAACGTTTGCATTTTTGTTTAATTTCTTTAAGTATTCCTCCAATTCTCTGTCTTTGTAGAAATACTTTGTTAGCCCGTCATGGGTAACCTTATATAGCGGCGGCTGTGCTATATATATGTAGCCCGCTTCAATCATTGGGAGCATATACCTGTAAAAGAAGGTGAGAATCAACGTCCTAATATGTGCTCCATCAACATCGGCATCGGTCATGATTATCACCCGATGATAGCGCGCATTATTTATATCGAAATCCTCCCCGATACCGGTTCCAAGCGCAGTTACAATTGCCTGTATCTCTTCGCTTGAGAGTATTTTGTTTAATCTCGCCTTCTCAACATTTAATATCTTGCCTTTAAGCGGAAGAATCGCCTGAAAACTTCTATCTCTTGCCTGTTTTGCAGAACCTCCAGCGGAATCGCCCTCAACCAGATATAGTTCAGATAGTGCTGGGTCCTGCACTGAACAATCGGCAAGTTTCCCAGGAAGAGAGGTGTTCTCAAGAAGCCCTTTTCTTCTTGTTAGTTCCCTTGCTTTCCTTGCCGCTTGCCTTGCCCTTGCCGCCTGAATTACCTTATTTACAATCAATTTTGCTGTCTGTGGGTTTTCTTCTAAAAACTCGTCGAGTTTACTTCCAACGGTGCTTTCGACAAGTCCCCTCATTTCGGTATTACCGAGCTTGGTTTTCGTTTGCCCCTCGAACTGAGGTTCACGGAGCTTTACACTCACGATGGCCGTGAGTCCCTCCCTGATATCCTCACCAGATAGGTTTTCTTCTTTTTCTTTTAGAAGACCCTTTTTTCTCGCATAATCGTTTATCGTTCGCGTCAGGGCTGA
Organism: Bacillota bacterium; assembly: GCA_023511485.1. Lineage (NCBI taxonomy): Bacteria > Bacillati > Bacillota > Bacillota bacterium. The sequence continues at coordinate 33,082 of JAIMBH010000024.1, forward strand.
TTTAAATCCCGAAAGGTGTGTACCCCCCTCGTGTGTGTTTATATTGTTGGCAAATGTGAAGACGCTCTCGGTATATCCGCTGTTGTATTGCATAGCAACCTCAACTTCGCCTTCACCATTTTTGTTTTCAAAGTAGATGATCTTTTTATGCAGCGCTTCTTTTGAACTATTCAGATGCTTTACAAAATCGATAATTCCGCCAGAATACTTGTATTCAACTCTCTCGTGCGGTTCAACCCGCTCATCAATTAATTCAATTTTTAGATCTTTGTTTAAAAAGGCCATCTCGCGCATTCTCTGGCGGATGGTATCAAAGCTAAAGTTTATCTCATCAAAAATATCTTTATCTGGCAAAAATGTAATGGTTGTTCCTGTTTTCTTTGCCTTGCCAACAACCTTTAGTTCTCCGGTCGGCTTTCCATATGAAAATGATTGCCTGTAAATATGGCCGTCTCTTTTTACTTCGACAGTCAAACTTTCCGAGAGGGCATTTACAACCGATACACCAACGCCGTGAAGACCTCCAGAGACTTTGTAGCCCTCGCCGCCAAATTTACCTCCAGCATGCAGTACAGTTAAAACAATCTCCACAGCTGGCTTGTTATATTTAGGGATTATGTCTACTGGTATACCGCGACCATCGTCGGTTACCTCAATCATGTTTCCTGGCTTTATTTTTACGGATATATTTTTACAGTAACCAGCAAGTGCCTCATCGATACTGTTGTCCACTACCTCATATACTAGATGATGTAGGCCTCTTGGTCCGGTGCTGCCAATATACATACCGGGTCTCTTTCTTACCGCTTCTAAGCCCTCTAATACTGTTATATCTTTAGCGGTATACGTAGCACTCAATAGAATCCCTCTCTTCTACAACATCACATCATTGTACGCAAACAAACGGCTTGTAAAGCCGTTTGTTAACTTAAATATTATATCATATCCGGATAACTTTTTGTTGCTAATATCGGGTTCACCGTGCTCTTTTGCGCCTATCTAAAACTTTTTTACCAATCGCATCATGTGAGCCCTTTTTATTGCCGGTGCGCAACCTGTTTAGCTTCCTATCTTTTATTAATAGTCTTTGCAGGTGTCTCTTTAGTTCATCTTCATTTATTTCACTGGTTAGCTCCTCTATGTATTTTATTTCCTCGTCATCAAGTACTATTGAATCCAAATTAATAAACGCGCTGTCTTCTACCTGCGCTTCAAATGCCGATTTTGACCCATGAACAAACCTTATTTCATGCACAACCTGTGCTCCTACGGATTCGTTTATGCGCTTCTTAATATTATCTGAGAGGACCTTTAATTCATTTGCCCAAGAGGGATTTTTAGTCTTTATGAAGAGTATTCCACCTTTTATTTTTTGCGGTACCGCATTATTCTTAACGGCAGACCCTACAATCTCTTCCCATGCCGAAAAAACCTTTGACTCAAACAGAGCAGTTTTTAGTACGTTACCATCGCCTAGTTGGTAAAGCATGTCACTTAACTTTTCCATATCAGGTAATCCTTATGATATTTGTATGAAGCAAACCCATCTCTTTCAGATATTCCACTTGCGTGCTTGTAATTATCGCCTGCGTTTCTGTTCCTATTTGATTCAGAAACGCTTCTCTTCTTGAATAATCAAGTTCTGACATAACATCGTCGAGGAGCATTACCGGGTGATCCTTTGTAAGCTCCGCTATAATTAAAAACTCAGCCGTCTTTAAAGCAAGAGATGCGGACCGCTGCTCACCCTGAGATCCATATTTTCTAAGATCAACTCTGTCTACGTATATACCAACGTCGTCTCTGTGCGGGCCAACTAGCGTCTGCCCCCGCTCGACTTCAGCTTTTCTCTTTTTTGTAAGTTCTGTTAAAAACTTCTCTTTAAGTGTTTCAATGTCTTCACCCTCTGGTGATACTTGGCTCTCATAAGTTAGCGATAAGCCAGTTTTTATGCCGGCTATCTTTTCATATGACTCGTTTGCATAGCCCTCAAGCTTCTTAATAATTCCTTGTCTTGCCATGATAACTTTTGCGCCAGCACCGGCTAACTGCCTATCCCAGTAATCAATAATATCTGCTCTCATATTGCCTATGTAGACCTTCTTTAAGAGCATGTTGCGCTGTCTAAGTATCTTTAAATACTGACTTCTCCAGTAGTTATAATCAACCTTTGTTTTACCAAGCACCTCATCTAAATAAGCACGGCGATACTCCGGTTCTTCTTTTACAATCTTTAAATGGTCCGGCGTAAAAATAACGGTAAGAACAGGTTTTTCTAATACCTTAATTTTTTTTATCTCGACTCCGTTTACCTTTATTTGCCTGCCACCCGTCCGAAAAATAACAGCCTCTATTAAAACTTCTCTTTCTTTGCGTTCAACAGATGCTTTAATGTAAGAGAAATCCTCATTCCATTTTATTAACTCTTGGTTTACGCTGGTTCTATGGGACTTGCCATTTTCTAAAAAATATATCGCTTCCAGAATGTTTGTTTTTCCTACTGCGTTTCTGCCGACTATAAAGTTTAGACCTTTAATCAGATCGATTTGATAAGCCTCGTAATTTCTAAAATTCTTAAGCTGAAGCTGTTTTATATGCATAATTGTGAACCAATATTTGTAGTAGGGTTTACAATATCTCTTTTAAACCTTTATAGATATTTATAGCTGCCAGTTATCAGCTTTTTATTATCGGCTCTTCTTTATTTACCGACAGTGATAGCTGATGGCTGACAGCTATTTAATCTTTACTTCCAGCGAGACGCCGTCTATTGTCACGACATCCCCTTCTTTTAGTTTATAGGACCTTCTTTTTTCAATCCTATTATTAACCTTTACTTCACCGTTTTGTATTTTTATCTTCGCCTCGCCACCGGTTGAAACCAAGCCTGAAAATTTCAGAAGCTGGTCAAGCTGTGTTCCCGGCCTTACAACTATATTTCTCACAAATCCTATCCTATTCTTACCGGCATAGCCAGGTATAAGAAATCTTGCGCGACAGCTGGTCTTATGATACCCGGCTTAAGAGGACTGTTTAATTCTAAAAAAACCTCTTCTTCATTAATAGAACTTAAACCATCGATCAGATATTGGGCGTTGAAGGCTACCTCCATCTCTCCACCACTTGCATTCGCATCGATATATTCAAGCGCTGAGCCAACATCAGCGGTCATTGCAGATACCTGAATCTTTTTTTCTTCTACCTTTATTTTAACTAAAGCGTTATTATGGGCCAACAATGAAACTCTCTTAAGAGCAGATATCATTCTATCTCTATTTAATTTTACCCTTATATCGCAGCTATCTGGCAGCAACTGCTTGTATGGAGGAAAATTTCCTTCGATAAGTCTTGAGACAATCGCCACGTTTCCAAAACTAAAATATATCTGGTTTTTTGTAAGACCTATCTCAATAGCTTCATCGCCGCAAATCCTTGCGACTTCATCCATACACCTTGCTGGAATAATTACATTGATATCGTCAGCCAGGCCTTCTACTGAAGATTCATGCACTGCAAGACGGTAGCTATCGGTTGTAACCATTGTCAACCTACCTTTATCAATGGTTAACAAAATTCCGCAAAGCACTGGCCTTGTTTCATCTTTTGAAACTGCTTTTATAACTTGCTTTACCGCTGCTGAAAATTTTTTACCACCAATAGTTATTTTTTTCTCTGAATCAAGCTCTGGAAACCTCGGGAAATCATCAACAGGATAGGTATTTATGTCAAAAGATGCAGAACCGCAAGATAATTTTACGCTACCGCTTTTTGCGTCGCTATAGATATCGACTTTAGCATCGGGGAGATTTTTTACAATATCACTTACCAATCTAGCTGGAATTACAACCGGGGTATCGTCTTTTATTTCAACTGCCAGACGGTACTTTATAGACAGTTCAAGGTCAGTTGAGCAAAGTTCAACATGACCATTGTCGATATTAAATAATATCCCAGATAGAATAGGAAGTATACTTTTTGCCGATACCGCTCTTTGGACAATTTGTAGGGCAGAATTAAGATCGCTTTGAGTAAAGCTTATATTCACTTGAGCCTCCTTTTGCTCTTTATATTAAATAAAGAAATGTATAGTAGTAATAGTAGGCGTTGTAAAATCTGTAAAAAATCGCTGTTAGCACATATAAAACGATGAATAAACTTGTTAATTAACAGCTTTAAAAGCTGTGTAAAACTTTTAATAAATAAGCGATAAACATTTACTAACAGGGTTATTAACAGCTTTTAGGTCTTTTGTTTAATACGGTTTGTTAATTCCTGGACCTGATTATAGACCTCTCTTTGAGTATTTATGATTTTACCGATTTTTGAATTTGCGTACATGACGGTAGTGTGGTCGCGTCCACCAAACTCCTCGCCTATCTTTGGAAGACTGAGGTCTGTAAGTTCTCTTGCTAAATACATTGCTATTTGTCTTGGATATACAACCGATTGAGACCTTTTATTGCCGATAAGCTGAGATTTAGATATATTAAAGTACCGGCAGACTTCGGACTGTATAGCTTGGATAGAAATTGGACGGCTAGCTCTATCCGGGAAGATATCTTTTAATACGTCTTCGGCTACAGAAAGGGTTATTGGCACCTTATTTAGAGATGAAAAAGCGACAACACGAATAAGAGCACCCTCGAGCTCACGGATGTTTGATTGGATCCGTGAGGCAATAAACTCAAGAACATCTTTAGGTATAGTTATTTTGTCTAACTGGGCTTTCTTATCTAAAATAGCAATGCGTGTTTCAAGGTCAGGCGGTTGTATATCGGTGATTAAACCCCACTCAAATCTTGACCTCAACCTGTCTTCAAGGGTTGATATATCTTTTGGCGGCCGGTCGCTTGAGAGAACAATTTGTTTGTTAGCTTCATAAAGCGTGTTAAACGTGTGGAAAAATTCCTCTTGTGTCCCTTCTTTATTTTCGAGGAATTGGATATCATCGACGAGCAGTACATCATTATGGCGGTAGCGCTTTTTAAATCCGGCAATTTTATCTTTATCACGGATGGAATTTATAAAGT